>JBHEMB010000257.1:0-5551 GCA_046262855.1 Mycobacteriales bacterium
GCCGAGGGCTGGGAGCTGATGGAGGCGACCGAGCTCATCACCGACGTCCCTGCCGTGATCGCGAGCTGGCAGGAGGGGACCGTCATCCGGTCCTGGCTGCTGGACCTGATGGTCCGCGCGCTCGAGGTGGACCCGCACCTGTCCGACCTGCGCGGCTACGCCGAGGACTCGGGTGAGGGTCGCTGGACCGTGCAGGCGGCGATCGACCATGCGGTGCCGCTGCCGGCGATCACGGCCTCGCTGTTCGCGCGGTTCGCGAGCCGGCAGGACGACAGCCCGTCGATGAAGATGGTCGCCGCGCTGCGCAACCAGTTCGGGGGGCACGCGGTCACGAAGGACTCCACCCAGAAGGGCGCGGACGCGCCCGGTGCAGACATCAAGCCACCGGTCGTCTAGGTGCGGGTCTCTGCCCTCTCGCTGACGGACTTCCGGTCGTGGTCGCAGCTCGACATCGAGCTGGCTGCGGGTCCTACTGCGCTGGTGGGCAGCAACGGGCAGGGCAAGACCAACATCGTCGAGGCGCTGCTCTACGCCGCCACGCTGGGGTCGCACCGGGTCGCGACGGATGCGCCACTGGTGCGGCAGGGGGCGGAGCGGGCGATCGTCCGTGCACGTGTCGAGCGGGACGAGCGCACCACCCTCGTCGAGCTGGAGATCAACCCCGGCAAGGCCAACCGGGCGCGCGTGAACCGCGGGCCGGTGCCGCGCGCCAAGGAGGTGCTCGGGCTGCTCCGCACGGTGCTGTTCGCGCCCGAGGACCTGGCCCTGGTGCGCGGCGACCCGTCCGAGCGTCGGCGCTTTCTCGACGACCTGCTGGTGTACCGCTCACCCCGGTACGCCGGTGTGCGGGCCGACTACGACCGGGTGCTCAAGCAGCGCAACGCCCTGCTGAAGACCGCCTTTCTCGCGCGCCGCTCCGGGGGAGGCGACATGCGCACGCTCGATGTCTGGGACAGCCACCTCGCCCAGGCGGGCTCGGAGCTGCTCGCGGCGCGGATGGCCCTCGTCGAGGACCTCGTGCCCCTGGCTGACATCGCCTACCGGGAGGTGTCCAAGGGACAGGGCGACCTCGGACTGGCCTACAAGTGCTCGCTGGGTGACGCCCTTCCCGAGTCGACGGACAAGGAAGTCCTGGGAGCAGCGCTGCTGTCCGAGCTCGCTCGCGTGCGGCCGCAGGAGGTCGAGCGCGGGGTCTCGCTCGTCGGTCCGCACCGCGACGACCTGCTGCTGTCGCTCGGTTCGCTCCCCGTCAGGGGGTATGCCTCGCACGGGGAGTCGTGGTCGGTCGCGCTGGCGCTTCGGCTGGCGAGCTACGAGCTGCTCAAGCCCGACGGCGAGCCCGTGCTCGTGCTCGACGACGTCTTCGCGGAGCTTGACACCGGCCGTCGCGAGCGGCTCGCGACACTCGTGCAGACGGCCGAGCAGGTGCTCGTGACCGCGGCAGTCCCCGACGACGTGCCCGAGCAGCTCATCGGCGGCCGGTGGGACGTGCACGACGGCGCGGTGACTCATGTCAGATGACACCGGCGCGAGCGGCGAGCCTGAGCAGCTGAGGGGTCCGGACCTGGTCCGGAAGGCGCTCGCGGAGGCGAAGGCGGCCAGCAGGGCGCGCGGCACCGCTCCCCGCCGCACCGGCGGGAAGCGCAGCCGACCTCGGGTCGTCGGCGATGCGCTGGAGCCGATGCGGTTCGGCCAGGCGATCCAGCGGCTGGTGGCCGAGCGCGGCTGGGAGGACACCACGACCCGGGCGGACGTGCTGGCCAACTGGGAGAAGGTCGTCGGCCCGGAGATCGCCGACCACTGCCGGCCGCTGTCGCTCGACGACGGCGAGCTCATCCTCGTTGCCGAGTCGACGGCCTGGGCGACGCAGCTGCGGCTGCTGACCAAGACGCTGCTGAAGCGGGTCCACGATCATGCCGGCCCGGACGTGGCCAGCAAGGTCGTGGTCCGAGGGCCCGCGCAACCCGACTGGCGCAAGGGCAAGTTCCGGGTGCGGGGCCGCGGTCCCCGCGACACTTACGGCTGACAGGCCCGCAACCCCGCCCTCCGTGGGGGGACACCGAACAAGGGGCTGAGCGCGCCACGCGCGTCCACAGAGCCCTCCTACGCCGTTCACCAGGTCCGCGACGGCTACACTTGGCCTATCGGCCGGTCCTGTGGACCGGCCGCGGTTGTGTGACTGAGGAGTGCTGGATGACGGAACCGGACGACGTGGTCCTCACCGAGCTGGTGACGTCAGAGCCCAGCGACTACGGCGCCTCCTCGATCACGGTGCTCGAAGGCCTCGAGGCGGTCCGCAAGCGTCCCGGGATGTACATCGGCTCGACGGGCGAGCGTGGCCTGCACCACCTGGTCCAGGAGATCGTGGACAACGCGGTCGACGAGGCGATGGCCGGCTACTGCGACACCATCACCGTCACCCTCCGGGAAGACGGCGGAGTGCGGGTCGAGGACAACGGCCGCGGCATCCCTGTGGAGATGCACCCCAAGGAAGGCGTGCCGGCGGTCCAGGTCGTGTTCACGACCCTGCACGCCGGCGGCAAGTTCGACTCCCAGGCGTACGCCGTGTCCGGTGGCCTGCACGGCGTCGGCTCCGCCGTCGTCAACGCGCTGTCGACCCGGCTCGACGTCGAGGTGCAGCGCGAGGGCTTCGTGCACCGGCAGACCTTCCTCGCCGCCGCCGCCCAGCCGCTGGTGAAGGGGGAGCCGACCGACCGCACCGGGACGACGGTGACGTTCTGGGCCGACCCGGCGATCTTCACCGAGACGACCACGTACACCCGCGAGACGATCCTGCGCCGGCTGCAGGAGATGGCCTTCCTCAACAAGGGACTGTCGATCACGCTGCGGGACGAGCGCACCGAGCTGACCGAGGACGGGCAGGTCTTCGAGGTCGTGTTCCACTATCCCGACGGGCTGGCTGACTTCGTTCGCCACCTCGGGGCGACCCGAACACCAGTTCATGCCACGATCATCGCCTTCGAGGACGAGACGGCGTCCGATGCGCCGGGGCAGCAGATGTCCCTCGAGGTCGCGATGCAGTGGACCGATGCCTACGCCGAATCGGTCTACACCTTCGCCAACACCATCAACACCCACGAGGGCGGCACCCACGAAGAGGGCTTCCGCGCTGCGCTCACGCGCGTCGTCAACGAGTGGGCCCGCGCGAAGGGCCACCTGAAGGAGAAGGACGCCAACCTCGAGGGCAGTGACATCCGCGAGGGGCTGACCGCCATCCTGAGCCTGAAGCTCAGCGACCCGCAGTTCGAGGGGCAGACGAAGACGAAGCTCGGCAACTCCGAGGCCAAGGGGTTCGTGCAGAAGGTCGTCGGGGAGCGGCTCCGGGACTGGCTCGAGGAGCACCCGACCGACGGCAAGGACGTCGTCCTCAAGGCGAACCAGGCCGCCCGCGCTCGGATCGCCGCGCGGCAGGCCCGCGACCTGACCCGCCGCAAAGGCCTGATGGGTTCCTCCGGGATGCCCGGCAAGCTGGCCGACTGCCAGAGCCGCGACCCCGCCCTGTCTGAGGTGTTCGTCGTGGAAGGCGACTCCGCCGGTGGCAGCGCCAAGCAGGGCCGGAACCCGAAGTTCCAGGCCATCCTGCCGATCCGCGGCAAGATCCTGAACGTCGAGAAGGCCCGCATCGACAAGGTGCTGCAGAACGCCGAGGTGCAGGCCATGATCACGGCCCTGGGCACCGGCGTGCATGAGGACTTCGACATCGAGAAGCTGCGCTATCACAAGATCGTGCTCATGGCCGACGCCGACGTCGACGGCCAGCACATCCGGACGCTGCTGCTCACGCTGCTGTTCCGGTTCATGCGACCGCTGGTCGAGGCCGGCCACGTGTACCTCGCCCAGCCGCCGCTCTACAAGATCAAGTGGAACGGCGGCGAGGTGCAGTACGCCTACTCCGACCGCGAGCGGGACGGCCTCATCGAGGCCGGCCAGGCTGCGGGCAAGAAGCTGCCGAAGTCCGGCGAGGCGATTCAGCGCTTCAAGGGGCTCGGGGAGATGAACGCCGTCGAGCTGCGTGACACCACGATGGACCGTGAGCGCCGCGTGCTGCTCAAGGTCACCGTGGACGACGCGGCAGCCGCCGACGAGCTGTTCAGCACGCTCATGGGGGAGGACGTCGAGTCCCGGCGCTCCTTCATTACCCGCAACGCCAAGGACGTCCGGTTCCTCGACATCTAGTTCCACGTGAAACTGCCGCTGTGCCGTTCCACGTGGAACAGAGCAAGAAAGGTCCTCAGTGACTGAGGTTCTGCCTCCACCGCCCTCAGGTGACCGCACGGAGCCCATCGGCATCGAAGTCGAGATGCAGCGGTCCTTCCTTGACTACGCGATGTCCGTCATCGTGCAGCGCGCGCTGCCAGACGTCCGGGACGGCTTGAAGCCGGTGCACCGCCGGGTGCTCTACGCCATGTACGACGGTGGGTACCGCCCCGACCGCGGCTACTTCAAGTGCGCGCGCGTGGTCGGCGACGTGATGGGCAACTACCACCCGCACGGTGATTCGGCGATCTACGACGCCCTCGTCCGGCTCGCTCAGCCCTGGTCGCTCCGGTACCCGCTCGTGGACCCGAACGGCAACTTCGGGTCACCAGGCGATGACCCTCCGGCTGCAGCGAGATACACAGAGTGCAAATTGGCCCCCCTCGCGATGGAGCTGCTGCGCGACATCGACCAGGAGACGGTCGACTTCAACCCGAACTACGACGGCCGCAGCCAGGAGCCGGCGGTCCTGCCTTCCCGGTACCCGAACCTCATGGTCAACGGCGCCGCCGGCATCGCGGTCGGCATGGCCACGAACATCCCCCCGCACAACCTGCGCGAGGTCGCCAGCGCGGTGCAGTGGGTGCTCGAGAACCCGAACGCGAGCGCCGAGGAGACCCTCGACGCGTGCATGGCGCGGGTCCAGGGCCCGGACTTCCCGACCGGCGCGCTCATCATGGGCCGCGAGGGCATCGAGGACGCGCAGCGCACCGGCCGCGGGTCCATCCGGATGCGGGCGGTCGTGACGGTCGAGGAGCACGAGGGCCGTACGCAGCTGGTCTGCACCGAGCTGCCGTACCAGGTCAACCGCGACATGCTCGCGCGCCGGATCGCCGAGCTCGCCGACGACGGCAAGGTCAAGGGCATCTCCAACGTCATCGACGAGTCGACGACGAGCACCCGGCTGGTCATCGAGCTGCGCCGGGACGCGATCCCCAAGGTCGTGCTCAACAACCTCTACAAGCACAGCCAGCTGCAGGACTCGTTCGGCGCCAACATGCTCGCGCTGGTCGACGGCGTGCCGAGGACGCTCAAGCTGCACGAGTTCGTGCTGCACTACGTCGACCACCAGGTCGAGGTCATCGTCCGGCGCACCCGCTATCGGCTGCGCAAGGCCGAGGAGCGCGCCCACATCCTGCGGGCGCTGGGCAAGGCCCTCGACCAGCTCGACGCCGTCATCGCCCTGATCCGAGGTGCCGAGAGCGCCGAGGCCGCGCGCGAGGGCCTCATGACGCTGCTGGACATCGACGAGATCCAGGCCGTGGCCATCCTC
>JBHEMB010000258.1:0-4919 GCA_046262855.1 Mycobacteriales bacterium
GTGCTGGAGCCGCTGCAGGCTGCCGCCCCGAGGAGCAGCGCACCGGCGCCCAGGGCAGCCAGAGATCTCTTGATGAATCCCACTGGAAAACTAGCCTTTCGAGGGTGCGTCGGCGACCGACGCAGGAAGGAGCAGGGGGGCGGTCAGGCGGCCAGTGGCCGGCGCTGACATCGCGCGCCAGGACGGCAGGAGTCCACGCACCAGCCCACCCAGGGCGTACGCGTCCAGCCGTGCATCAGATCCTTCTCCCAGTGGTCCGGTCGACATTCTAGCCATCGACGAAGGCCGGTGACGATGTGCGGATCGTCACACGGCCGAGAACGGCAGCGGACACGTCGCGCTGCACGCGCAGCAGGTCGGCGTACCTGCGCGACACCAGCATGATGGCGAACACGTGATGATCCACCCGCGGGGTCGTGCGACACTGGAGGCGTGGGTCTCGTCCTTGTCAGTCGACACGACGTCATGCTCGTCAAACGACGCTGCGTCGACCTGAAGCGCACAGCCAGCGCCGTCTGTTCCCCGGGCTGAGTCCACCTATTCCTTTTTCAGCTAGGAGAACCCCGTGCCCGCCGTTCGCGGACAGGGTCAGTGGGCGCTCGGTTACCGAGAGCCCCTCAACCCCAACGAGCAGGTCAAGAAGGACAGCAACCCGCTGACCGTCAAGCAGCGCGTGCTCGACATCTACAGCAAGCGCGGCTTCGACTCGATCGACGGAGCGGACCTCCGGGGCCGGCTGCGCTGGTACGGGCTGTACACCCAGCGAGCCGACGGCATCCCGGGCGGCAAGACGGCCATCCTCGAGCCCGAGGAGCTCGAGGCGCCGTACTTCATGCTGCGTGTGCGCATCGACGGTGGCCAGCTCACCAGCGAGCAGCTGCGCACCATCGGCACCATCGCCACCGAGTTCGGCCGGGACGTGGCCGACGTCACCGACCGGCAGAACGTGCAGCTGCACTGGATCCGCATCGAGGACGTGCCGGAGATCTGGGATCGCCTCGAGGCGGTGGGCCTGCACACCACCGAGGCCTGCGGCGACTCCCCGCGCGTGATCCTCGGCTGCCCGCTCGCGGGAGTCGCGGCAGACGAGGTCATCGACGGGTCCGGAGCGATCCGCGAGGTCGCTTCCACGTACCTCGGTGACCCGGCGTACTCCAACCTCCCCCGCAAGTTCAAGACGTCGATCAGCGGCTGCGCGACGCACTGCACCAACCACGAGATCAACGACGTGGCGCTCGTCGGCGTGGTGCACCCGGAGCTCGGGCCCGGCTACGACCTCTGGGTCGGTGGCGGCCTCTCGACCAACCCCAAGCTCGGCGTACGCCTCGGTGCGTTCGTCGAGCCGTCCCGCGCGGCTGAGGCGTGGGAGGGCGTGATCAGCGTCTTCCGCGACTACGGCTACCGGCGCTCGCGCAACCACGCTCGTCTGAAGTTCCTCATGGCCGACTGGGGTCCCGAGAAGTTCCGCCAGGTCATGGAGGACGAGTACCTCACCAAGCCGCTCCCCGACGGCCCCGCGCCGGTGACGCCGCCGCGTCCCGACCGCGACCACCTCGGCGTGCACGACCAGGCCAACGGCCTGAAGTACGTCGGGACCATCGCCAGGGCAGGACGGACCTCGGGCAGCCAGCTGACCCGCCTCGCCGAGCTCGCCGACCGCCTCGGTGGCGGCCGGGTGTCGACGACGGCTCAGCAGGGACTGGTCGTGCTCGACGTGCCCGAGGCCAACGTGGCGGAGCTCGTCACCGAGCTCGAGGCCGAGGACCTCCAGGTCCACCCGACGGTGTTCCGCCGGGGCACCATGGCGTGCACCGGGCTGGAGTTCTGCAAGCTGGCGATCGTCGAGACGAAGGTCCGCGCCGTCGACCTCTACACCGAGCTCGAGAAGCGGCTGCCGGACTTCCCGGAGCCGCTGACCGTCAACGTCAACGGCTGCCCGAACTCCTGCGCCCGCTTCCAGACTGCCGACATCGGGCTCAAGGGCTCCATCGTCGAGGGTGTCGAGGGCTTCCAGGTGCATCTCGGCGGTCATATGGGCGAGAACGCCGGCTTCGGCCGCAAGGCGCGCGGCCTCAAGGTGACCGCCGACGGCGCCGCCGACTACGTCGAGCGGCTGTTGCGCACCTACCTCGAGCAGCGCTCCTCGACGGACACCTTCGCCAGCTGGGTCCGTGCGGCGGACGAGGCCCTGCTGAAGTGACCTCGCAGCGCGCTGCTCCTCAGTACTGCCCGTACTGCGGCGAGGAGGAGCTCGTGCCGTGGGGAGAGCTGACCGAGCACGCCCAGTGGCGTTGCGAGGCGTGCCTGCGCGTGTTCGAGATCCGCTACCGGGGCCTCACCGGTCGCGACTGACGCGGGCAAGGCGTCAGACGTGCAGGCCGCACTCGGTCTTCTGGGAGCCCTTCCAGCGACCTGAGCGGGGGTCGTCGCCCTCGGCGACGCGGTGCGTGCAGGGCGCGCAGCCGATCGACGGGTAGCCGTCGTACGCCAGCGGGTTGACGAGGATCCCGTGCTCCTCGACGTAGGCGTCGACGTCGTCCTGGGTCCACGCCGCCAGCGGGTTGACCTTGACCTTGCCGCGCTTGTCGTCCCACTCCACCACAGCGGTGTCGGCGCGTGACTCCGCCTCGTCGCGACGGACGCCCGAGGCATAGGCGTCGTAGCCCTCGAGCGCGCGGTTGAGCGGCTCTACCTTCCGCATCGCGCAGCAGCGGTCGGGATCGGTGCGCCACAGCTCGAATCCGTGCTGGGCGTCCTGCTCGTTGACCGACAGCAGCGGCAGCATGGTGCGGACGTTCACGTCGTACACCTGGTCCACTGCGTCGCGCGTCCCGATCGTCTCCGGGAAGTGATAGCCGGTGTCGAGGAAGATCACGTCGACGCCGGGCCTCACGGAAGCAGCCAGCGAGGACAGCACCCCGTCACCCATCGAGGACGAGACGCAGAACCGGTCGCCGAACGTGTCGGCAGCCCATCGCAGGATCTCCTGCGGGGTCTTGCCCTCGAGCTCGCGTCCAGCCTCGAGTGCCACGGTCTTCAGGTCCACATCCTCATCCAACCAGGGAGGTGAAAGGCTGATTCCCATGAGTCCGGCCGTGGTCACGCTGCACGTGTGGCGGGTGCCCCTGGCGCGGGTCCCGCAGGTGATGCGCGACAGCCGCCGCAGGGCGCCGGGCATGCTGTTCAGCAAGGCCCTCGGCACCGGCCGCGGCTTCCTCCCGCACCAGGCCGACGTCACGAGGTGGGCCCGCCTGACCACCTGGTCCCACGCGTCGCAGGACACACCGCTCCGCTACGCCACCGAGCAGTGGAGGGTCGACCTGAGACCGCTCACCAGTCGCGGCCGGTGGTCCGGCCAGGAGCCGTTCGGCGCGGCGCACGGAACCCATGACGGCATGACCGCCGTGCTCACCCGTGCCCGACTGCGGCCGTCGAGGGCACCCCAGTTCTACGCCGCCGTACCCGCTGTCACGCGGTCGCTCGAGGCAGTTCCGGGCGTTCGGGTGTCCCTGGCGCTCGGCGAGGCACCGATAGGGCTGCAGGGGACGTTCAGCGTGTGGGACTCTCCCGAGCACCTGCGGGCGTTCGCGCACACGGGTGCGCACAGGGACGTGATCGCGCGGACGACGGAGGTCGGGTGGTACGCCGAGGAGCTGTTCGCGCGGTTCGCGGTGGAGGCGAGCACGGGGACGCTCGACGGACGGGACCCGCTGGCGTGACGCCGGCCCTCGTCGACTGGCTGCCCGGCCAGCTCGCCGCCCGCGCCGACGACGTCCTCGACGTCTACGCCGACGCCATGCAGGTGAGCCGCGCGGCAGCCCGCTCGCGCCGCTCGGTGCTCGCGTCCCACCTCGACCGCGACGGGCTCACGGCCGTGGCGGCCCTGGAGGGCGACCGGCTGATCGGCATCGCCTACGGGTACCAGGGCGCCCCCGGGCAGTGGTGGCACGACCACGTCCGGGCGGCCATGGGCCCGCGGCTCGCGCAGGAGTGGCTCCGGGATGCGTTCGAGGTCTGCGAGCTGCACGTCCGCCCGACCTTCCAGCAGCAGGGGCTCGGCCGCGACCTGCTCGTCCGCTTGCTCTCGCACACCCGCGCCCTGACGGCCGTTCTCACCACGCCCGACCAGAACACGCGGGCTCGCCAGTTCTACCGCGACGGCGGCTGGGTCGATCTGGTGCGGGACCTCCACTTCCCCGGTGACCCTCGGTCGTTCGCCGTGCTCGGGCTCGCTTTGTGAGAGCGGTCGTCATCGGCGCCGGGCACAACGGCCTGGTCGCCGCCTGCTACCTCGCGCGCGACGGGGTGGATGTCACCGTCGTCGAACGCGACACCGTCGTCGGCGGAGCGGTCAGCACGGTCGAGCGCTGGCCCGGCTACCGCGTCGACCGCGGCTCGAGTGCTCACGTGATGATCCGGCACACCGGCATCGTCGAGGACCTGGCCCTCGACATGACCTACCAGGACCTGGACCCGTGGGGCTGGACGCCGTACGGCGACATCACCTTCCACGTGGACCTCGACAAGACCTGCGAGAGCATCGAGATGGCCTGCGGTACAAGGGATGCCGATGCCTACCGCAGCTTCGCGCTCGACTGGGGCCAGCGCAACGCCAAGGTCTTCGACGCCTTCCAGGGACCCCCGACACCCGGCCGCCTCGGCAAGGCCATCTGGGGCGCCGGCAAGGGCACCGGTCTGCCGGGCGTGGAGCTCGCGCGGCAGTTCCTCACGTCGGCGGACTCGCTGCTGGACAGCCTGTTCGACGACGAGCGGCTCAAGACCGCGCTCGCCTGGATGGGCTCGCAGTCCGGTCCACCGACCCACGAGCCGGCGACGGCCGACCTGGTGGGATGGAACACCGTCATGCACCAGCGAGCGCCCGGCCATCCCGTCGGCGGCAGCGGCGCACTGTCGGAGGC
>JBHEMB010000259.1:0-3527 GCA_046262855.1 Mycobacteriales bacterium
TCTGCCAGTCGTCCCATCAGCGGTCTAGAAGTTCGACAGGACCGACGTGAAGACCTTGTCGATCGAGGCCGGGTCGGAGGCGTTGTACGCCGCCCCGCGGGCGGCCTCGGCGATCCTGGTCAGGGTCGGCAGGTCAGCGTCGCGGCCGTACCCGATGGGGAAGAACCGCACCGACCTCGAGGTGTCCTCGGGGGAGAGGTGGTCCAGCAGCCCCTCGACGTCGCTGTTGGAGGGGTCCTCGTTGCGCCCGTCGGTGAGGAACACCACGGCGCTGATCGAGTGGCTGGACACCGAGGTCTTCATCGCGTCATAGGCCGCGCCCGCACTGGTGTACAGGGCCGTGCCGCCCTCGGGGGAGAGGGCGGAGATCGCCGAGCGCAGCGCGGCCTTGTTGGCGGCGATGCTGCGGAAGGGCACGAGGACGCGGTACGGGTGCGCGTCGCCCCCCAGCCGGGTGCTGAACGACCACAGCGACACGTCGTCGTTGGGCCCGAACTGGTCGAGGGCGCGCAGCGCCGCGGTCTTTGCGGTGTCGAGCTTGCTGCTGCCGTTCCCCGCGTCCTCGCCCATCGAGCCGGAGGTGTCGATGACGAGCAGCACCTTGGCCGGCTTCCGCTGCTGGTTCCAGAGCGTCTCGACCTGCGCCAGCACTCTCGGTGCCGGGGGAGACAGCACCAGCTTCGGCTGGCTGGGCAGCAGCCCGTTGACCTGGGTGATCAGCTTGCCGGGCCTGTCGCTGCTGTCGCGGAAGGCCGCGTCGGCGAAGCGCTGCTGCGACTGCTTGCCTTGAAGCTCCTTGAGGAAGGCGTTGGCCGCCTCCCGCACCTGGTCGGTGACCCAGTCGGCCTTGAGGACCGTGTAGGGGGAGTCGCTGAGCAGCGTCCCCTCCTTGGGGTAGATCGCGACCAGCGGCGTGTGCGGCTTGGCGTGCTTGCCGAGGGTGGCCGGGTCGCCGGTGGGGTTGCCCTGGTTGTGGTCCCAGACCGACTTCTCCTCGACGGCCACGGCGCTGATGTAGCTCAGCCCCCGGCCGCTGTCGTCGGCCTTCTGCAGGTTCGACAAGAAGGTCAGCGTCGTGTCGCCGTAGTGCACGACGGCGCTCTCGACGGCCTTCGCGTAGGCCTGGACCCGCGGGTCCTTGAGGTTGTTGAGGGTGAGGTCGCTCGAGGTCCCGGTGGCCGCGACGTAGGTCCCGATGGTGGCGTTGAGCCCGGACGTGGAGAAGTTCGGGTTGGTCTTGCCGAGGGTGAACGCGCCGTACGGCTGCCCGACGCTGGCCCACCCCTTCGGGTCCTGCGCCAGCTTGTACACGTCGCCCCAGCCCAGCGCCTTGCCTGGCCAGCCGAGTGCCACCGCCATCGGCTTGGGCATGGCGATGACGAGCGGCGTGTTCGCGATCGAGGGCAGCTTGTCGGCGCCGATCAGGTCCGGCTTGTCCTGGGCCGTCGTCTTCTGCCGGAGCAGCTGCGTCCAGGACGAGGCCGCGGGGGACCAGACATCCGGTCGCGGCCCGTCGACCGCCTCGTTCCAGCCGCGGGCCAGAGCCTCGGCAGCGCCTCCGCTGGCCTTGCTCACCACGTCGATCTGCGCGCAGTGGCCGTCGACCTCGGTGCCGTTCCAGTCCTCGGCGATCTCCTTCAGCAGCGCCGCCTTCTCTGACGACGCGGTGAGGTGGACCGTCGTGCAGTCCTTGCTGAGGGGGACGGCGCCGGTGCCGCTCTTGCCGTCACCATCACCGCCGCCGCCCGTCAGGAGCTTCACCCCGACGATCAGCGCGATTCCCACGATGCCTGCCACGACGAGCGGCGCTCGCCTCGTGCCTTCCGCCACCGGGGTCCCTTCGGATGTGTGCCTGTAGGACGCATCCTCACACCTCGGGCACGGTCGGTGCAGTCACCCCCGCTCGCGCGTCTCCGGCATGGCGCGCCCAGTCCACGAAAGAAGAGGGGGCCGAACCCCAACCTGACATAATGTGGATTATCGGCAAACCCCCAACAGTGATCCACGGGGCGTTAGGTCACTCCCGGAGGCCCGGAAAGTGAGCTAAGGCTCCGTGGATCATGGGCGCGGCGGGTGCTGGACGTCCCACAGGTGGTGGACCGGATCGTTCAGCAGGTACTGGCTGAAGGTCGTGAGCGTGAAGGCCGCGCCGTCGCTGCGCCGGCCGGGTCGCTGCCAGGCGTGCTGCGGTACGTCCTCAAAAGCCGAGGCGAGCCGCTCGGCCGCGCTGACCAGGTCCCGGCTGACGACAGTGGGATCCTGCTCGCCGTACCGGTCCTGGATCGCCGTCTCGTCCTGGTCCCAGTTCGGGAAGAGCGGGTCGTCCTCGCCCAGGATGAGCTCGAGCGGGGTCCGGAAGAGCCGGAAGACGTCGCGGACGTGACAGCCGTACTCCAGGGCCGACCACACGGTGGGCACCGGGCGCTGCCGGGCATCCGGAGCTGACAGCGCAGCGGCCAGCTCGGCGGCCACCTGCCGCAGCCGGCTCGGCAGGTCCGCGCGGTCGAGCGCGGGCGCGTCGAAGCCGCACTCCGCGCAAGGGCGCGTCAGCACCCAGGTCCAGTCCTTGGTATCGGGGACGATCGTCATGCCCCCGATCACAGCAGCGTCAGTCCCCCGCGGCCGCTGGCAGAGCCGCTGTCCGTCGTGCAAATGCTGCCAATCAGTACCAGGACTGGCCGTGGCCACCGGTTCCAGAGGGAGTGAACGGAAGGGGTGGGCACTGAGCGCCTGCGTTGTCCATCATTGCGCTGCAGATCGCGCCTGCCTGCGCTGGCGCGGCCGATCCCAGAACTGCAAGGCCGACAGAAGCCGCCAGTACGACAACAAGCCTCTTGATCATGCGTCCCCCAATACTCGAAGCAGGCGTTCGGAGCTGCAGCCTGGCATCGCCCTTCGGACGGTCGCTAGGGAGGTTCGCTCAGCCGTTCCAGCGCACGACCTGTACGCCGGGAGCGGCCCAGACCGGACGGAGCACCACGCACCCGAGGGACCGCGAGGCGTCGACCATCCAGCCGCCGCCGACGTAGATGCCGACGTGCCCTGCCGGGGACGGGTAGACGACCACATCGCCCGCCCGGGCGACCCGGAGCAGCACCCGATGGGACCGGTTGCGGATCGCGGCGCGGCTGTGCGGCGAGTGGGCTCCTCCCGCCCGGCGCCACAGCACCGTCACGAGCGCGTCATCGGTCCAGGTCGTGGCGCCGACCTGCTTGCGCGCGAGCGCGACGTAGCGGCGCATCGTGACGGTCGGCGCCGGCGGGTGCGGCGAAAGCCCGACCAGCGGACGCCGTCCGTGCAGCGCCGGGTCGTGCGGTGACACGAGGGGAAGCGCCGGCGCAGCGGCAGGCGGTCGGGGACGCGGTCGCCACGGCCGCACTGGCGGCATCCCCTTGCGCGGCACCCGGCCGAAGCGGACCACGCCGCTGGACCACACGCTCCGGCGGATCACCGCGTGATGCGAGGCGGAGGCGTCGATCATCCAGAGCCGGCCGGCCGCCCCGCCGATCACCAGCCCGACGTGCGAC
>JBHEMB010000260.1:0-3054 GCA_046262855.1 Mycobacteriales bacterium
GCACGCTGACCGAGCCGGGCCAGCGGCAGATCACCTCGGAGACCGGATGGACTCTCGACCAGTTCGCCGAGGCCGCCCGGCAGGCGACGCGGGGACGGGTCCGCGGGGTGTATGTGGCTCCCGACCTCGAGCAGGTGGCCCCGTTCATCTGGTCCGGGGGCGGCCACGTCGTCGACGACCTCGAGCAGCCGACCACGCTGACCCTCGCCGACGACGCGAGTGCGTCGGCGCTGGAGAAGCTGCTCGAGGTGGTCCGGAACCCGCAGATCACCTTCAGCAAGGCGCAGCTGGCGAAGCGCTCGGCGCTGCAGCGCTTCAAGACCGGGTCGCTGGCGATGATGCTGGGCTACCGCGACCTGACACCCGAGCTGCGCGCCCAGGAGAACCTGAGCTTCGACGTGATGCCGCTGCCGCGCATCGGCGTGCGTGCGACGAGCGGGCACAGCTCAGGGCTGTGCCTGAGCAGCTCCTCGGAGCACCCCGACAAGACTGCCGACTTCCTCGCGTACGCCGTCTCCGACGACGCGATGGCCGTGCTCGCGTCCACCGGGTACGTCGTACCGACGAACATCGACGTGGTGAACTCCGACGCCTTCCTGGAGCCCACCGAGAGCCCGGTGAGCTCGGCGGTCTTCCCGGCGGCCGTGCGGAACATCCACTCGCTGCCGCGGGTGCCGACGTGGCCGTCGGTCGCCGCCACGACGGCGCAGCTGCTCGACGGGCTGTTCTACGACGTCGTGATCGACCCGCTGGTCGACAGGCTGAAGGCGATCGACGCGGCCTCTGCGCCCTTGTTCACACCGGTGCCGACCCAGCCGGCATCACCCAGCGGATCGGTCAGCGGATCAGCCAGCCCGTCAGCGTCACCCTCGCCGACACCGGTTGGCTGATCACTCGCCCGGAGGCTGCTCGGTCTCGACGGGCGGCTCGACGGGCTCGGCAGGTTCGGCAGGCTCGGCAGGTTCGGCAGGGTGCAGGATCGCCTCGGTGATCAGCGGCGCCATCAGCTGCACCTGCCAGGCTCGGGCCCCGAGGCGCGAGAGCTCCGCTGCCACGGCGTCCTCGAGCTCCTCGTCGGCGACCTTCGGCGGGGTCCAGAGGACCCGACGAAGGTAGTCCGGCGTCAGCAGGTTCTCGATGGGGACGCTCCGCTCCGCGGAGAGGGCCGAGACCGCTGCTCGGGCTGCGTTGAGCCGGGCAGCGGCGACCGGGTCGCGGTCCGCCCAGGAGCGCACCTGCGGGGGCCCGTCGGACCGGTTCGCCATCGGCGGGAGCTCGTTCTCCGGAAGAGCGCGGGCGCGCTTGAGCGCCTCCACCCAGGAGTCGAGGTAGCGCCGCGCGCCGCGGCCGTGGAAGCCCGCCGTGTCGAGCAGCACCTTGCCGTTGGTCGGCAGCGCATTGGCCGCGGCGATCATCGCCGAGTCCGGGACGAGGCGTCCCGGCGTTGTGTCCAGGGACTCGGCCAGGTCGTCGCGCACCGTCCAGAGCTCACGCACCGCGGCCAGCGCGCGCCGGTTGCGGGCCTTGTGGATGCCGGAGGTACGCCGCCACGGGTCGACTCGCGCCGGGGGCACGTGGTCGATGAGGTGCTGGAACTCCTGACGCGCCCACTCGGCCTTCCCGCTCTCGTCGAGCTCGCGGCCGAGCACCTCGCGGAGCTCGAGCAGCACCTCGACGTCCAGTGCGGCGTACTCCAGCCACGGGGTCGGCAACGGCCGCTTCGACCAGTCGGCCGCCGAGTGCTCCTTGCGCATGGTCTTGCCGACGATCGTCTCGACCAGCGTTGCCAGGCCCACCCGCGGATAGCCGAGCAGCCGGGCGGCCAGCTCGGTGTCGAACAATGCGGTCGGGCGAAGACCGATCTCGCGCAGGCACGGCAGATCCTGGCTGGCGGCGTGCAGGATCCACTCCGCGTCGCCGATCGCCTCGTTGAGGGCGGTCAGGTCGTCGAACGCGATCGGGTCGATCAGCGCGGTCCCAGAGCCCTCGCGGCGGAGCTGCACGAGGTAGGCCCGCGCCGAGTAGCGGTAGCCGGACGCACGCTCGGCGTCCAGGCCGACAGGCCCCGTGCCGGCTGCGACCCGGGCGACGACGGCCTCGAGGCCCTCGGGTGTCTCGGTGATCTCCGGCAGACCGTCGCGCAGCGTGAGGAGCTCGGCGGTCGGGGCGTCCTCCTCTGCGTTCTCACCCTCCGGCGAGCTGAGTCCGTCCAATGCCATCAGTCCGTGCCGCGCTGTCCCCGGCGGCTAGGCATCGTCGCGACGCCCTCAGGCACGGGCGGCAGTCCGGCTGCGGTGCACAGCAGCTCTCCCCAGGCCTCGACGTGGGGGGTGAGGTCACCGACGGGCGTCCAGGAAGCGCGGATCTCGATCTGGGCTGTGGCCGGCTCGGCGGCCATCCCGCCGAAGCTCTCCGACGCGACCGTGGTGACGGTGCCCGACGGTGCGGTGTACTCCGCGGCGTGTGCGTCGAGCGCCTCGGTCAGCCAGGTCCAGCCGACCGCGGCGAGGAGCGGGTCGCTGGCCAGCTCCGGGTCGATGTCGGCCCGCGCGTAGGCGACGCAGCGGAACGTGCCGTCCCAGGCGTCGTTGCCAGCCGGGTCGTGCAGCACCACGATGCGGCCGGTGCCGATGTCGACGCCGTCGGAGGTCACGTCCGCCGAGAGGGCGGAGGCGTACGGCGCGATCCGCTGGGGTGCCGGCATCTCCTCGGTCAGGACCTCCGGTCGGAACCGGGCCGACCGCAGCTGGGCCACCGCACGCTCGAACTCCGCCGGCGTCGGCGGCGGCTCGATGTGGCGTTCCCGAGGTGCAGGCATGGCCTCAGGTTAGGCGGATCCGGGGGTCCCGACACCCCGACTCGCCGCCTGACCTGCGAAGATCGCCCCATGCCGGACCTCACCGACCCGCAGCCGGACCCGCAGTCGGACCCGCTGTCGAGCTCTGCGTTCCTGCGTGCGGCGCGCGGTGAGCCGGTGTCGCACACGCCGGTCTGGTTCATGAGGCAGGCGGGCCGGTCGCTGCCGGAGTACCTCGAGATCCGTGAGGGCATCAC
>JBHEMB010000261.1:0-4283 GCA_046262855.1 Mycobacteriales bacterium
GGCCCGGTCGCCGATGCTCACGAACGTCGACAGGCCGAGGCTTCTCGCCTCCGCCGCCTGCAGCACCGCGCCGGCGAGCGCCCCGGACTGGCTGAAGAACCCGACGCGCCCCGGCGCGGCCGAGCCGGTGGCGAAGGTGGCGTGCAGCGCGACGTCCGGGTCGGTGTTGATGATGCCCATCGCGTTCGGCCCGATGAGCCGCATGCCGCCTGAGCGGGCGGCCGCCGCCACGGTCGCCGCGTCGACGCCGGCGGTGACGACGACGAGCCCGCGCACGTGCTTGTCGGCGCACGCCTTCACGACGTCGAGCACCTGCTGCGCGGGCACCGCGATCACCGCGAGGTCGAGGTCGTCGGTGATGTCCCGGACGTCGGCGAAGGTCGGGACGCCGAGCACCTCGTCGGCGGCCGGGTTCACCGGGTACGCCGTTCCGCGGTAGCCGTGCTCGAGCAACGCGCGGAACACCTCGTGCCCTGCTGCACCCGGCTCCCGGGAGGCGCCGATGACGGCGACCGACCGGGGGGCGAGCAGCCGGGCCACCGAACGCGCCTCCGCCCGGTGCTCACGTGCCCGGGCGACGGAGATCGACTCCGCCGTACGCCGGATCGGGTACCCCAGCTCGACGAGACCGTCAGCGAGGTGCCGCTCGACCTCGTAGCCGGCCGACCGGAAGACGTGGATCATCCGGCGGTTGCTCGGCAGCACGCTGGCGACGAACCTCTCGATGCCCCGGTCCTCGCCGGCGGCGGCCAGGTGCTCCAGCAGCAGCGGTCCGAGGCCACGGCCTTGGTGTGCGTCCTCGACGACGACGGCGACCTCGGCGTCGGAGGTGCGGCCGAGCCGGTCGAAGCGGACCACGCCGATCAGCTCGTCCCGCAGGACCGCGACGAAGGCCACCCGGTTGACGTGGTCGACGTTGGTCAGGCGCGCCAGCTCACGCGCGGACAGCGTCCGCACCATCGTGAAGAACCGCATGTACACGGTGTCGGGCGACAGCCGGGAGTGCATCGCCTGCAGCTTCGGAGCGTCGTCCGGGGAGATCGGCCGGATCCGCACGGTGCCGCCGTCGGACAGCACGGCGTCGGCCTCCCAGTGCGCCGGGTACTCCACGAGTGACATCCTCGCGCAGGCAACCCCGGAGCCGGCTGAGACGTCCTGGGGATGTCAGTCACAAGGGGAGGCAGACGTGGACGCCGCGACAGCGGAGGTGTTCGACGCCTTCGTGCGCGCGCGGCACGCTGCGCTGCTCCGGTACGGCATCGTCCTGACGGGCGATCCACACCGCGCAGCCGACCTGGTCCAGGACGCCCTGGAGCGGACCGGTCTCGCCTGGTCCCGGGTCCAGCACCAGGGCGACCCGGAGGGGTACGTGCGGCGGGTCATGGCCAACCGCAACATCTCCCAGTGGCGGCGGCTGCGCAGGGAGCGGCTGGTGGACGTCACTCCCGAGCAGGCCTACGAGGACCGGCCGGCCGACGACGTGATGTGGGACGTGCTCTCGCGGCTGCCGCGGCGGCAGCGCACGGTGCTCGTGCTGCGGTACTACGAGGACCTCTCCGAGGCGGAGATCGCCCGGGTCCTCGGGATCGCGCCGGGGACCGTCAAGAGCCAGGCAAGCAAGGGGATCGCGGCGCTGCGCGCGGCGATCGGTGAGAGGGAACAGCTGTGGACGTAGAGAGCGAGCTGCGCAGGGTGCTGCTCGAGCGGCCGGCGCCTGACGTCGGCGACGACGTGGTGCCGGCGGTGCACGCCGGCATGCGCCGCCGCCGTCGGCGGCAGCGGATGCAGTACGTCGGCGCGGCGGCGGGGGTGCTCGCCATCTGGGGCGGCGCGGTGCTGGCGCTCCAGCCCGGCCGGTCGACGAAGGAGCAGGTGCCGACGACGCTCATCACGAACGTTCCCCGCGGGTTCCAGATCCGCGACCTCACCTTCGTCTCGACCTCCCGCGGCTACGGCCTGGGCTCGGTCCCCTGCGGCAGCAGCCGCTGCACGGTCCTGCTGCAGACCGACACGGGCACCCGCGACTGGGAGCGGGCGCCGGCGCCGCTCGTCCCCTCGGCGCTGCCGAACGGCCAGGGCTGCAGTGCTGTTCCCTGCGTGTCGCAGGTCCGGTTCGCGACCGAC
The DNA here is from genome assembly GCA_046262855.1 of Mycobacteriales bacterium. Lineage (GTDB taxonomy): Bacteria > Actinomycetota > Actinomycetes > Mycobacteriales > SCTD01 > RYN-111. Next base: position 2,125 of record JBHEMB010000261.1, read on the forward strand.
GCCCAGGGCGAGGAGATCGGGTACGCGTTCGGCCCCTCCTTCCTGGTCTTCCAGAACGGCGAGTGGAGCTCACAGCCCGCCGGCCGCCGGGTCGAGGCGCTCGAGGCGGGCAAGGCCGGCACCGTCGTCCGGGTGCTCGCGCGCGAGGGAGGCGGGCACTACGTGCAGCAGTCGACGGTCGGTTCGTCGACGTGGCGGACCGTCCTCCCGGTGCTGGCACCGACGTACCACGCCGTGCTGCGCAGGCAGGGACCCCGGCTGGTGCTGGTGACCTACGACAACAACACCGGCGTCGAGGCGGAGCCGGACGTGTCCGACCAGCGCTTCAGCACCGACGGCGGGAGCACGTGGAAGAAGGGCGCGCACAACCCCTGCGACGCCGACTCCTACTTCCGGTCGGTCGCGCTCGGTAAGCAGCAGCAGGTCGTGGTGCTGTGCAGCCATCGGGCAGGTGGCTCCTACGTCCGGCTGTCCGAGGACAACGGGATCCGCTTCGGGCCGCCTCGGGAGCTGCCGAAGGGCTTCGACGGCACCCAGGTCGCCGCACCGGCAGCGGGTGGCTGGCTTGTCGCTGGCGACGTCCCGGACGAGGCCGCCCGAGTCGTCGTCGCCAGCAGCGATGGGGGCATCGCCTGGCAGCGCGTGGCCACCGAGCAGGCACCCGCCGGGATGACCGCCAGCGGATACCTCGACAACAGCAACGGCAAGACCGTCTGGTGGATCGGTGGCGACCCGCGCTTCGTCTGGCGCAGCGACGACGGCGGCAAGGACTGGACTGCCGCCAAGTTCCGCTAGGGGCTCCTCTGTCGGTGCGGCCTGACAGGATGGGGCGGTCATGGACCGCTTCAGCCCCGCGACGCGCGCCTGGTTCGCGGGTGCGTTCGCCGCGCCGACCGCCGCCCAGGAGGGCGCGTGGGAGGCGATCTCGGGCGGGCAGGACACCCTGGTGGTCGCGCCGACGGGCTCCGGCAAGACGCTCTCGGCCTTCCTCTGGTCGCTGGACCAGCTGGCCTCGACACCTCCGCCGGACGACCCCAAGCGCCGCTGCCGCGTCCTCTACGTCAGCCCGCTGAAAGCGCTGGCCGTCGACGTCGAGCGCAACCTGCGGGCACCGCTGACGGGCATCCGGCAGGCCGCCCAGCGACTCGGGCTGCCGATGCCCGACATCCGCGTCGCGACCCGCTCCGGGGACACCCCTGCGGAGGAGCGGCGGGCCTTCGGCAAGACACCGCCGGACATCTTCATCACGACGCCGGAGTCGCTCTTCCTCGTCCTCACGAGCGCCGCGCGCGAGTCCTTGCGCGGGGTCGAGACGGTGATCGTCGACGAGGTGCATGCGGTGTCCGGCACCAAGCGCGGCGCCCACCTCGCGCTGTCGCTCGAGCGGCTGGACGCCCTGCTCGACAGGCCGGCGCAGCGGATCGGCCTGTCCGCCACGGTGCGGCCCCTCGACGAGGTGGCCCGGTTCCTCGGCGGGGCGCGGCCCGTGACCGTCGTGCAACCCCCTTCCGCAAAGACGATCGAGGTCTCCGTCGTCGTCCCGGTCGAGGACATGACGGAGCTCGGCGAGGCTCCCGCGTTCGAAGGCTCGGCCGCCGGCAACGAGCGCCGCGCGTCGATCTGGCCGGCGCTGGAGGAGCGCATCGTCGACCTGGTCGAGCAGCACCGCTCGACCATCGTGTTCTGCAACAGCCGCCGTACGGCGGAACGGCTCACGTCCCGTCTCAACGAGATCGCCACCGAGCGAGCCCACGGCCCGCTGCCCGCGCTCGACGACTACCCCGCCCAGCACCCGGGGCAGGGTGGCGTCGGCCGACCCGCCCCGTGGGGCAACGGCGTCGGGCAGGGTGGCGAGGCGGCGGTGGAGATCGCGCGTGCCCACCACGGGTCGGTGTCGCGGGAGACCCGCGTCGAGATCGAGGAGGCCCTGAAGGCCGGCCGGCTGCCCGCCGTGGTCGCGACCTCGTCGCTGGAGCTCGGCATCGACATGGGGGCTGTCGACCTCGTCGTGCAGGTCGAGTCGCCGCCGTCGGTCGCGTCGGGTCTGCAGCGGATCGGCCGGGCCGGTCACCAGGTGGGCGCGGTGTCGAAGGGTGTGGTGCTGCCGAAGTACCGCGGCGATCTCGTGCAGTGCGCCGTTGTCGCGGAACGCATGGTGC
>JBHEMB010000262.1:0-2622 GCA_046262855.1 Mycobacteriales bacterium
GCCCGCAGGACAGCACGAAGCGGTCGCGGCCCACCCAGTGCGGGTCGCTCGGGTCGTGCGTCAGGTGCCGCTGGAACAGCAGGTACGCCGCCGGCGCCAAGCTCATGGCCGTGCCGGGGTGCCCCGATCCAGCGGCCTCCACGGCGTCCATCGCGAGCGCGCGGATGACGTCCACCGCCTGCTTGTCCAGGTCGGTCCACTCGAGCGTGCTCACACTGCTTCCCCTCGTCTTGCGCATCGGCGACTTCTCGCGCGAGATGATCACTTCGACCCTATCCCTGGGGCCTGCCCCACGGATCGCCGGCCGACACGGGTCGCGGCAGGACGGTCAGGTGGCGTCCCGCTAGAGTCTCGAGCGTGACGAGCCTGGCCGAGACGAGTCCGGTCGCCGTCCCCACGGTCACTGCACTTGCCCGTGCGCGGGCCACGGCGGGCGCCTACGTCGCCTTGACCAAGCCGCGGATCATCGAGCTGCTGCTCGTGACGACGGTCCCCACCATGGTGCTGGCCGCCCGCGGCTGGCCGGGCTGGGGCCTCACCGCCGCGACGCTCGTCGGCGGCTCACTGGCCGCCGGCAGCGCCAACGCGCTCAACTGCTGGTGGGACCGCGACATCGACGTCGTGATGAACCGCACGTCACGGCGGCCGTTGGCGCGGCACACCGTCACCCCGACGAGCGCGTTCGTGTTCGGGCTGCTGCTCGGCGTGCTGGCGACCGCTGAGCTGTGGGTCACGACCAACCGGCTGTCCGCCCTGCTGGCGGACGTCGCGATCGCGTTCTACGTCTGCGTCTACACGATGATCTTGAAGCGCCGGACCTCGCAGAACATCGTCTGGGGTGGGGCGGCTGGCTGCATGCCCGTCCTCATCGGCTGGTCGGCGGTGACGAACTCGCTGTCGTGGGCCGCCGTCGTGCTGTTCGCGGTCATCTTCTTCTGGACGCCGCCGCACTTCTGGGCGCTGGCCATGAAGTTCAAGGACGACTACGCCCGGGTGTCGGTGCCGATGCTGCCTGTGGTCGCGACGCCCGAAACCGTTGCGCGCCGGGTGGTCTGGTACTCCTGGGCGATGGTCGGCACGTCGCTGCTCCTCGCGCTGGACGCCTCGGGGCCGGTCTACCTCGGTTCGGCGGTCGCCCTCGGCGCGGTGTTCCTTCGCGAGGCGCACCTGCTGCAGCGGCAGGTACGGGCCGATGTCGGCTTCAACCCGATGCGACTGTTCCACTTCTCGATCAGCTACCTCGCGCTGCTGTTCCTCGCCGTCGCTCTCGACCAGCTCGTCTGATTCCCTCCGTTGCGTCATAGCTCCCGAGCGCGAGCGCGGGAGCAGTTCCTATGACGTTGCGAGTGGGTCTTGCCACGTGTGCGGCGTGGCCGGAGCTGGACGAGGACGGGCCGGAGCTGGTGGCGGCGCTTGCCGCGGCGGGCCTCGACGTGGATGTTCCCGTCTGGGATGACCCGGCGGTCGACTGGGACGGCTACGACCTGGTCGTCATCCGGTGCACGTGGGACTACTGGGACCGCCGCGACGACTACCTCGCCTGGGCCCGCGGGGTCCCGCGCCTCGCGAACGACGCCAACGTCGTCGAGTGGAACACGGACAAGAGCTACCTGCGCCGCCTGGCGGAGGCCGGGATCCCGGTCGTGCCGACGACCTGGATCCAGCCGGGGGAGCCGTTCGCCGCGCCGGACCACCCCTTCGTCGTCAAGCCCTCGGTGAGCGCCGGCGCTCGTGACACCGCTGCCTACGAGCCGGGCGATACGGCGGCGGCCGAGCACGTCATGCAGCTGCTCGCCGCGGGCAAGACGGTGATGGTCCAGCCGTACGTGGCGGCCGTGGAGGACGCGGGCGAGACGTCGGTCCTGGTCTTCGACGGCAAGGTCTCCCATGGCGCGCGCAAGTCCGCCGTACTCACCAAGGGCGCGGGCGAAGCCGAGCTGGGGAGTTGGACGATGTCGGCGCGCGAGCCAGCGGCCGAGGAGGTCGCGCTCGCCGAGCAGGTGGTCGAGGTCGTGCGCGGCTGGGGCGACGAGCTGCTCTACGCGCGAGCCGACATCCTGCCCGGGCCGGTCATCGTGGAGCTCGAGGTCACCGAGCCGTCGCTGTTCCTGCGGCACGCGCCAGGGTCGGCTGCTCGGTACGCGAAGGCCGTGCGCGCGTGGACAGAGCGAGCCAGCTCGCGACGGTGAACACGCTGGTCGCGAGGGCCACGTGCAGGGCCACGGCTGCGGCCGGCACCCCGTTGTAGTACTGCCAGTAGCCGAGGCCCGCCTGTGCCGCGAGCAGCCCCAGCAGGACCAGCGCCCACGAGCGGTACGACGTCCGCCACGCGACCACGACGGTCGCCAGCACGAGCCCGGTGAGCAGCCAGACCCCGTCGGCGTGCAGCTGGGTGACGTCGCGCGGGTCGAACGGCAGCCGGTCCACCTTGGGCCCCCCTGCGTGCGGCCCCGTCCCGGTGACCAGCGTCCCCAGCACCAGCACCACCGAGACAGCCCCGACCACCCCCCACCCCAGCCCATGAAGGGATACCGCGCTGCCCTTTTGGGGCTCAGAAGGCCAGCTCAGCTTCCTTTCCTGGGGGAGGGGGTGGGGGGAGGTGAGGTGGTGGAGGAGGGCGGC
>JBHEMB010000263.1:0-7700 GCA_046262855.1 Mycobacteriales bacterium
TCGTGGTCGTCGACAACGCCCCGCGCACGGAGGCGACGCGGAGGGTCGTCGAGGAGCTGGCGGACAGCCGGGTCCGCTACCTCAGGGAGACGCGGCCGGGGCTGTCCGTGGCGCGCAACACCGGTACCCGGGCAGCGCAGGGTGGGGTCATCGCGTTCACCGACGACGACGTCGTGGTCGACGCGGGATGGCTGACCGGGCTGGTGCGCGGCTTCACCCGCACGTCTCACGTCGGCTGCGTGACCGGCCTCGTGCCGTCGGCGGAGCTCGAGACGGCGCCCCAGCAGTTCTTCGACGCGAAGGTGCACTTGTCGTCCTCGACGACACCTCGGCTCTTCGACCTGCTCGACAACCGGGACGCGTCCGCCCTCTACCCGTACGCCTCAGGCCGGGTCGGCACCGGCGCCAACTTTGCGATCTCTCGTACGGCGTACGACGAACTGGGCGGTTGCGACGAGGCGCTCGGTGCCGGGGCGCTGACCCGCGGCGGTGAGGACCTGGACTGGTTCGTGCGGACCCTCACCGCCGGCTGGACCATCGCCTACGAGCCCTCCGCCGTGGTCTGGCACCGGCACCGCCGCGACCTCGCGTCGCTCAGCGACCAGCTGTACGGCTACGGCACCGGCCTCACGGCGTACCTGCTGAAGCACGCGCTCACGGCCCGCGGCTTCCGGCAGATCACCAGCTCCGCGCTGAGGGGACTGCGCTACAGCCGCGGCACCAACGCAGCGTCGCTGGATGCCGGCATCGACCCTGCGCTGCTGCGACGCGAGCGGATCGGCATGCTGCACGGCCCGTTGCTGTACCTGCGGGCCCGTCGCCGCGCCGCTCAGACGCGCCGGTAGCCGACGACCCAGTCGACGACGAGGTCGACGGTCCGCGGCGTGGCGCGGGTCGGCGCGGGCGACCAAGAGGTCCCCCTGCCGGCCTCGAGCTGCAGGGCCAGCCGCATCGGGCGGGACGGCACCCGGGAGCTGATGACCGTCGCCCAGGGCTTGCCGTTCAGCGTGTACACGAGCTTGCCGGGGCTCCACTCGACGCCGACCGTCTGGAACCGGGTGACGTCGGTGCGGACGTGCCGCTGCAGCTGGTGGTTGGCGGCCCCGTAGTGCAGCGTCGCGGTGGTGGCGGAACGCGAGCCACCGCCGTCCTCGGCGAAGTCGATCTCGCCGCCGCCCGGCCAGTCGCCGTCAGCGGGCCACAGCAGCAGGGCGTACGCGACGCCCGGGGCGCGGGACACCTTCAACCGGACCTCGTACTTGCCGTAAGCGGCTGTGTACGCCGCCATCAGTCCCCCGGTGACGAACCGGCCGTGCTGCCAGTCCCCCACCAGGTGCAGGTCCTTGCCTCGGACCGCGACGTGCGACGGGTCCCACCAGCCGTGCGGATTCCCTCCCGGCTGGCCGGCATACTTTCCCCAGCCGCGGGGCAGCGTCGTTCGCGTGAAGTCCTCGGCCAGCACCTGCTTCCAGCCGCGCAGGTTGCCGACCGGCATGGCCCCGCCCGGAGCGCGCCGGAGCCTGCCACGCGAGGCGACGTGCGGCACCGCCCGGCGCTCGGGCACCGCCGGTCCCAGCCCTTGCGCGGCGGTCACGGGAGTGGGCGCGTACGCGCGGGGCTGCTGATGAGGGTGGAGCAGCATCGACGCGCTGCCGACAGCAAGGGTGGAGACGGCGCCCAGCAACCGGCGTGTCAGGTGGGTGGGGGTGCGCATCCTTGCCCGTCGGTCAGGGCAGGCAGCCCGGCGGGCCTGTCCTGCGGTGGTCGGCGTGATCACTGAGGTCCGGCCCGGCATGGGCCAACCTGCACCTCTCCTGCCAACCGGGGCAGCAAACCGGGCGACCGCTGTGAGCTTCGTCGCTGCTAGCGAGCGGCGAAGTACTTCGCCTCCGGGTGGTGCACCACGATCGCGCTGGTCGACTGCTCCGGGGTGAGCTGGAACTCCTCCGACAGCTCGATCCCGACGCGTTGCCACTGCAGCAGCTCCTGCACCTTGGCCTGGTCCTCGACATCCGGGCAGGCCGGGTAGCCCCAGCTGTAGCGGGCGCCGCGGTGCTCCAGCTTCAGGATGCCCTCGATGTCGGGGGCGTCTTCCTGGGCGAAGCCGAGCTCGGCACGGACCCGGGCGTGCCAGTACTCGGCAAGGGCTTCCGTCAGCTGCACCGACAGCCCGTGCAGCTCGAGGTACTCCCGGTAGGCGTTCTTGGCGTACAGCTCCGCGGTGACCTCGCTCACGTGCCGGCCCATGGTCACGACCTGGAAGCCCACCACATCCGTCTCGCCGCTCTCCTGTGGCCGGAAGAAGTCGGCCAGGCACAGCCGCCGGTCGCGCTTCTGCCGGGGGAAGGTGAAGCGCGTCTTCTCGTCCCCGGTGTCGGGATCGAGGACGATGAGGTCGTCGCCCTTGCTGACGGCCGGGTAGTAGCCGTGCACGACCGCAGCCTCCATGATCCCCTCGGACTGGACCCGGCTCAGCAGCTCCCGCAGCCGTGGCCGGCCTTCGGTCTCGATGAGCTCGTCGTACGACGGTCCCTTGCCGCCCTTCGAGCCCTGCAGGCCCCACTGGCCGCGGAACAGGGCGCGCTCGTCGATCCAGCTGCTGTAGTCGGCCAGCGCGATGCCCTTGGTGATCCGGCTGCCCCAGAACGGCGGCGTCGGGATCGAGTTGTCGGTGGCGACGTCGGAGCGCCCGACCTGCTCCGGCTCGGGCTCCTTGGCCGCGCGGGCCTCGGCGATGGCGCGGGACCGGGCGTGCCGGGCCTTGCGCTCCGCCTCCTTGGCCTGCTCCTCGGCGGACTGCTCGGGGGTGAACTCGCCGCGCTTCGCAGCCATCAGCCGATCCATCAGCCGCAGCCCCTCGAAGGCGTCCCGGGCGTAGCGGACATCGCCGTCGAAGACCTCGGACAGGTCGTTCTCGACGTAGGCGCGGGTCAGCGCGGCTCCGCCCAGGATCACGGGGTAGGCCGCGGCGATCCCGCGGGAGTTCATCTCCTGCAGGTTCTCCTTCATGATCACGGTGCTCTTGACCAGCAGCCCGCTCATGCCGATCACGTCGACCTCGTGCTCCTCTGCAGCCTCGAGGATCGCCGTGACGGGCTGCTTGATGCCGAGGTTGACGACGGAGTAGCCGTTGTTGGACAAGATGATGTCGACCAGGTTCTTGCCGATGTCGTGGACGTCGCCCTTGACGGTCGCCAGCACGATCTTGCCCTTGCCGGACTGCCCCTCGACCCTCTCCATGTGCGGCTCGAGGTGCGCGACGGCGGCCTTCATGACCTCGGCGCTCTGCAGCACGAACGGCAGCTGCATCTCACCGGAGCCGAACAGCTCGCCGACGACCTTCATCCCCTCGAGGAGGGTGTCGTTGACGATGTCGAGCGGCTTGCGGCCCTCGGCCATCGCCGCGTCCAGGTCGTCGTACAGGCCGTTCTTCTCGCCGTCGATGATCCGACGGCGCAGCCGCTCTTCCAGGGGGAGCTCCATCAGCGCGTCGAAGCGCGAGCCGGGACCCGCGCCCTCCACGACGTTCTCGAAGAGCTCGAGGAACTTGGTCAGCGGGTCGTAGCCCGCCTTGCGCCGGTCGTAGACCAGGTCGAGGGCGACCTCGCGCTGCTCCTCGGGGATCCGGTTCATCGGCAGGATCTTCGACGCGTGCACGATCGCGCTGGTGAGGCCGGCCTTCTGGCACTCGTGCAGGAAGACGCTGTTGAGCACGACCCGCGCGGCCGGCTTGAGGCCGAACGAGATGTTCGACAGGCCGAGGGTGGTGGGGACCCGGGGCCGGCGCTGCTTGAGCAGCCGGATCGCCTCGATGGTCTCGAGGCCGTCCTTGCGGGACTCCTCCTGGCCGGTGCCCAGGGTGAAGGTCAGGCAGTCCACGAGGATGTCCGCCTCGTCCATGCCGTAGTCGGCCACGAGGGTGTCGACGATCCGCTCCGCGATCGCGACCTTCTTGTCGGCCGTGCGGGCCTGGCCCTCCTCGTCGATGGTCAGAGCGACGACGGCGGCACCGTGCTCCTTGACGATCGGCATCACGACGCGGAACCGGCTGCCCGGCTCCTCGCCGTCCTCGAAGTTCACCGAGTTGACCACGGCCCGGCCGCCGAGGCACTCGAGGCCGGCCTCGATGGCAGGTGGCTCGGTGGAGTCGAGCATGATCGGCAGCGTGCTCGCGGTCGCGAGCCGGGACGCGGCGTCGCGCATGTCGATGGCGCCGTCGCGGCCGACGTAGTCGACGCACAGGTCGATCATGTGGGCGCCCTCGCGCACCGCCTCGCGGGCGATGTCGGTGACCTTCTCCCAGTCCGCCTCGAGCAGCGCCTCGCGGAATGCCTTGGACCCGTTGGTGTTGGTGCGCTCCCCCACCATGAGCACACCGGCGTCCTGCGTGAACGGGGTGCTCGCGTAGAGGCTCGAGCAGGCCGCCTCGTGCTGCGGGCTCCTGGGCGGGACGGCCCGACCACGGAGTGCCTCGACGACCTGGCGGATGTGCTCGGGCGTCGTCCCGCAGCAGCCACCGACGAGCCCCACGCCGTACTCGTCGACGAAGCTGCCCAGGGCGGCGGCAAGCTCCTCGGGGCTGAGTGGGTACTCCGCACCGTGCTTGCCCAGGATCGGCAGGCCGGCGTTGGGCATCACGCTCAGCGGGATCTGGGCGTGCTGGCTGAGGTAGCGCAGGTGCTCGCCCATCTCGGCGGGGCCGGTGGCGCAGTTCATCCCGATCACGTCGATGCCGAGCGGCTCCAGTGCCGTGAGGGCCGCGCCGATCTCCGAGCCGAGCAGCATCGTGCCGGTGAGCTCGACCGTGACCTGGGCGATGAGCGTGGCGTCGATGCCGAGTGCGGCGCGAGCCCGCTTGGCGCCCACCACGGCGGCCTTCGTCTGGAGCAGGTCCTGGCTGGTCTCGACGAGCAGCGCGTCGGCGCCGCCCTCGAGCAGCGCCTCGCAGGCCACCTGGTAGGCGTCGCGGAGCTGCGCGTACGGCGCGTGGCCCAGGGTCGGGAGCTTGGTGCCGGGACCCAGCGACCCGATCACCCAGCGCGGCCGGTCGGGGGTCGCGAAGGCCTCGGCGGACTCCCGCGCGACCCTGGCACCGGCCAGGGTGAGCTCGTGATTGCGGTCGGCGATGCCGTACTCGTTGAGAGCCGACCAGTTGCAGCCGAAGGTGTTGGTCTCGACCGCGTCGGACCCGGCCTCGAAGTAGGCGTCGTGGACGCTGCGGACGACGTCCGGGCGGGTGACGTTGAGGACCTCGTTGCAGCCCTCGTGGCCCTCGAAGTCGTCCAGCCCCAGGTCGTGGGCCTGAAGCATGGTGCCCATCGCCCCGTCCGCCACGACGACGCGCTCGGACAGAGCGCTCAGCAGGGACGGTCGCGAGGGGGCTTCAGACACACCCGGAGTCTACTGAGCGCGGGCAAACCGCTTCCCGCTCAACGCTCCTCGCTGCGCTCTGCAGATCAGGGGGCTGGTCGCGAGGTAGGTTCCGAGGCAAGGCAACTGGGAGGTTTCGCGTGAGCAGCTACAAGGCCGTGATGGTGGGCACCGACGGCTCGGAGTCCTCGTTCCGCGCCGTGGACCGCGCCGCGTCGGTCGCCGCGGACGCCGGCGCCACGCTGTACCTGCTCACGGCGTACCGCCCGATCAGTGCGAGGGAGCGCGAGGACGCCCTCAGCGCCCTGGGCGACGACGCCTACAAGGTGCAGGGCTCGACGCCCGCTGAGGACGTGCTGCGCGAGGCGGCGGACCGTGCCCAGAAGCTCGGGGTGGCGACGATCGAGCGGCTCGCCATCGAAGGCGACCCGGTCGACGCGCTCGTGAAGGGGGCGCTCGACAACGGCGTCGACCTGCTGGTCGTCGGCAACCGGGGCCTGAACAGCCTCGCCGGCCGGCTGCTCGGCTCCGTGCCTGCCAACATCACCCACAAGGCGAACTGCGACGTGCTCGTCGTCCACACGACGGGCAAGGGGGCCGCGAAGTCGTGACGTCCCTGCGCGCCCCTGTGCTCGTCGCCGCCTTCGAGGGCTGGAACGACGCGGGCGACGCCGCGACGGACGCCGTGGAGCACCTCATCGAGGTGTGGAACGGCGAGGAGATCGCCGCCATCGATCCGGACGAGTTCTACGACTTCCAGGTCAACCGGCCGATGGTGTCGCTGGAGGACGGGCTCACGCGCAAGATCACCTGGCCGACGTCCCGGTTCTACGCCGTCCGGCTCCCGGCGGCGCCGCGCGACCTGGTCCTGGTCCGGGGCGTCGAGCCCAACATGCGGTGGCGGGCCTTCTGCGACGAGATCCTCCGGATGGCCTCCGACCTCGAGGTCGCCGAGGTGGTGACTCTCGGCGCCCTGCTGGCCGACAGCCCGCACACCCGGCCCATCCCGGTGAGCGGCACCTCGTCAGATCCCGGCCTGGCGACCCGGCTGGGCCTTGAGGGGTCGCGGTACGAGGGGCCGACGGGGATCGTCGGGGTGCTGCAGGAGGCCTGCTCCCATGCCGGGCTGCCGGCCGTCTCCTTCTGGGCTGCCGTGCCGCACTACGTCGCGTCGCCGCCCTGCCCCAAGGCGACGGTCGCGCTGCTGCACCGGGTGGAGGACCTGCTGGACGTCACCATCCCGCTCGGCGACCTGCCCGAGGAGGCCCGCGACTGGGAGCGGCACGTCGACGAGCTCGCCGCCGAGGACAGCGACGTGGCCGAGTACGTCGCCTCCCTCGAGGAGCGCGAGCCCGAGGAGGAGCTCCCGGAGGCCAGCGGCGAGGCGATCGCTGCGGAGTTCCAGCGCTTCCTGCGTCGACAGGACGGCGGGGCCTAGGTTCAGACCAGCCCGAGGGACGCCGAAGTAGGGGTGTGGAGGAGATGACCGAGGTACCGGGCACGGCCGCGGATCGCCGTACCGATGGGCCCGACAAGGTCCCGTGCCGGTCCTGCTCCCATCCCAAGGACGCTCATGAGCACCACCGGCGCGGCACCGACTGCTCCCAGTCCGGCTGCTCCTGCGTGCAGTGGAAGCGCCCCCGCGGCAAGCTGCTGGGCCGGTTCAGCCGCTGAGGCCGCGCTGCCCGTCCCGGGCCCATGATCCACGCGGACGTAGCGCACTTTTGAGGCCCAAGTAAGCGCTTGAACTGCGCGTGGATCAAGGCCGCGTGGGTCAACGCCGCGGGAGGACAGCTACAGGGCGATGCCGAGCAGGGCGTCGACCAGGTCCCGCGCCAGGGCCGGCGCGGACGGGTCGTCACCGTCGGCGGCGGCCCACGCGTCCACCAGCGCCAGGGCGGCAGGCGTGTCGAGGTCCTCGGCGAGCACGGCGCGTACGGCGGACAGCAGGGCCAGCCGGTCGGGCCCGGCGGTCCGTGCGACCCCGGCCCGCCAGCGCGCCAGCCGGTCCTCGGCGTGCATCAGCTGCGCCCCGGTCCACTCCCGGTCGGTCCGGTAGTGCTGGGCCAGCAGCGCCAGCCGGAGGGCACCCGGGTCGGTGCCCGCGGCCAGCAGCTTGCTGACGAAGACCAGGTTGCCGAGCGACTTGCTCATCTTCTCGCCGTCGAGACCGATCATCCCCGCGTGCACATGCGCCCGCGCGAAGGGTGACTGCCCGGTCGCCACCTCGGCCTCGGCAGCGGAGAGCTCGTGGTGCGGGAACACCAGGTCGGAGCCGCCGCCCTGCACGTCGATCTGCGGGCCCAGCCGGTTGAGCGCCATCGCACAGC
>JBHEMB010000264.1:0-6137 GCA_046262855.1 Mycobacteriales bacterium
CCCAGCCGCCGCTACCAGAGCACCGGCCAGATCAACACCACCAGCCGACGACGCAAGCGTGTCAGGATCAAGACCATCGGAACCTGTCAATGATGTCCTGACACACCCCGTCAACGATGTGACGACACATCACAGCCCAGCATCAGGCTCGAGGATGATGACGCAAGGGGTCAGCGCTCGCGGAAGGTGCCGCGGAGCTCGGGGGTCGCGAACAGGTAGAGCACCGAGCCCGCCAGCAGGACGAGCGGCACCGCCACCCACCACACGCCCGCCTTCACCATCGACAGGGCGAGCGGGAACGGGAACACGTTCAGCACGACCGCAGGCGAGCGCACCCAGCCGCGGCCGCGATCTGCTCCCCGCGCGAGCAGCAGCAGCACCAGACCGGTGAGCACGGCCGCCGCGGCAGACAGCTCGGCGGGGGCCCGGTCGCTGCGGTCACCCAGGCTGACGACGGCGTACCAGCCGCCGACCCCCATCAGCCCGAGACCCTCAACAGCGAGCAGCAGCGCGAGTCTTCGGGTCAACGGCACGGCGGCGAGGCTAGCCTTTGAGGGTGCGAGCACTCCTGGTCGTCAACCCCAAGGCCACCACCACAACCGCCCGCGCCCGCGACGTGCTCGCGCACGCGCTCGCCAGCGAGGTCAAGCTGGACGTCGCCGAGACGACCCACCGGGGCCACGCCACCGAGCTCGCCACGCAGGCCGCGCGGGACGGCCTCGACGTCGTGGTGGCGCTCGGCGGCGACGGGACCGTCAACGAGGTCGCCAACGGGCTGCTCCACGAGGGACCCCAGCCGGGCCTGCCGGCGCTCGGCGTCGTCCCGGCGGGCAGCACCAACGTCTTCGCCCGCGCCCTCGGCATGCCGAACAACGCCGTAGAGGCGACCAGCCAGCTGCTCGAGGCACTGCTGGTGGACCGCCGCCGCACCATCGGACTCGGCCTGGCCGACGACCGGTACTTCACCTTCAACGCAGGTCTGGGGATCGACGCGGGAGCGGTACGACGAGTGGAGCGCGCCCGCGGGAAGGGCCGGACGGCGACCCAGCCGCTGTACGTCCGCGCGGCGGTGAAGGAGCACTTCCTCGGCCCGCGGCACCTGCTGACCCTCGACCTGCCCGGCGGCGAGTCGGTGCGGCTCGCGCTCGCGCTGATCTGCGCCGTCGACCCCTGGACCTACCTCGGTAACCGGCCGGTCCGGCCCTGTCCGGACGCCTCCTTCGACACCGGGCTGGACCTGTTCGGGCTGACCAAGGCGCGCGCCCCGATCATGCTGCGCCACCTGACGCAGCTGCTCGCCAGGGATGGCCACCCGCACGGCAAGCGGGTGGTGCTGCTGCACGACCTGCCCGGGTTCACGCTCACGGCCGACGGGCCGCTGCCGTTCCAGCTGGACGGTGAGGAGCTCGGCGACCGGGAGTCGGTCGTGCTGCGCAGCGTGCCCCACGCCCTCGACGTCATCGTGTGACCCCGTTCGGGTGACCGGCCTCACATCTGCGCGGCCAAGATCGCATGGACGTGACGAAGGTGACACAGAACCGGGCCGGACAGCGTTGCAGAAGCCTTGCCACGCTCGGGCCCGAGTGATTGTGTAGAACCGCGTTCGGACGGTGTCGGACCCAGCCTCCAGGGCAAGGGAAACGGCGTGGACGAGCAACCTAGATCGTGAAATGTTTCACAAGCAGCCCGGCCTGCCAGGTCGGGTACGGACGCCCAGCTGTTCCCCCCGAACGGCCGGCGAGCCCGAGGAGTTGGATCGCATGGACTGGCGCCACAGCGCGCTCTGCCGAGAGCAGGATCCCGAGCTCTTCTTCCCCATCGGCACGACCGGGCCGGCCGCGACCCAGGTGGACGAGGCCAAGGCCGTCTGCCGGCGCTGCCCCTCGCTCGAGCCATGCCTCACGTGGGCCCTCGAGACCGGCCAGGACGCCGGGGTCTGGGGTGGGACCTCCGAAGACGAGCGGCGCGCCCTCAAGCGCCGCAGCACTCGGCTCCGAACCGCCTGACGTGTCCCGGGAGACCTGGGTCAGACCCCCGGTCGTCGCTACCGAGCCGGCTTCCAAGAAGCTGGCGCTGTGGCGCTACCGGATCGTGGCGGCGCTGCTGCTGCTGATCGTGGTCTTCCTCGTCGCCAAGCTGTTCCTGACGTTCAGCGACGTCACGGGCGGCGAAGATCCCGGCATCGGCCTCAGCCGTCCTGCTCCGGTCCAGGTGACAACGGCAGGCTGAGCGTCGCCCGGGTGCCGCGCGGCTCCCGGGGGTCCAGTGCCAGCGACCCCCCGAGCTCGCCCGCGACCAGCGTGCGCACGATCTGCAGGCCGAGCCGGGTGCTCGCCTGCAGGTCGAACCCCGCCGGGAGCCCCGCCCCGTCGTCGACCACTTGCACGTCGAGGCGGTCCGCCGCCCGCTCTACCAGCACGTCGATCTCGCCGGACCGCCCATCGGGGTAGGCGTGCTCGACCGCGTTCTGGACGAGCTCGGTCAGCGTCATGGACAGCGGCGTGGCCACCTCGGCAGGGAGCACCCCGAACGACCCGGACCGGCGTACGACGACGGGCGCGCCGGTCGTCGCCACCTCGGCGCACATGGCGAGGACCTTGTCGGCGATGACGTCGAAGTCGACGCTCTCGTCGAGCGCGAGCGAGAGCGTCTCGTGCACCACCGCGATGCTCGCCACCCTGCGAACGGACTCCTCCAGCGCTGCCTGCGCGGCGGGATCGCTCATCCGGCGGGCCTGCATCCGCAGCAGCGCGGCGACCGTCTGCAGGTTGTTCTTCACCCGGTGGTGGATCTCCCGGATGGTCGCGTCCTTGCCCATGATGGCCCGGTCCCGGCGACGCACCTCTGTCACGTCGCGCACCAGCACCAGTGCGCCACGGGGCTCGCCACCCGGCACCAGCGGAAGCGCCCGCAGCGACAGGACGGCAGACCGCGCCTCGACCTCGCTCTCCCGGGGCTCACGGAAGCGGAGCGCCGCCGCCAGCGCGGCTGACCCGCGCGGCTCGTCGAGCTTGCCCGGGCCTGCGGACAGCCTGGCGATGGTGTGCCCGAGGTGGGCACCAAGCAGGTCCCCCGTGACGCCCAGCCGGCGGTACGCCGAGATCGCGTTGGGGGACGCGTAGACGACGTGCCCGGTGCGGTCCAGCCGCATCAGCCCGTCGCCGACCCGGGGCGAGTGCTCGGGGTCCGGGTCGCTGCCCGGGAACGGGAAGGTGCCCTCCCCGACCATCTGCATGAGCTCGCTCGCGCTCGACAGGTACGCCAGCTCCAGCTGCGAGGGCACCCGGGCAGTCGCCAGGTTCGTGTCCCTGGACAGCACCCCCACGGCCCGGTCACCCCGTCGCACCGGGACGGCTTCCCGCCGTACGTTGCCGTGCTCCTCGACCCGGGTGCCGTGCTCGACGGCGAGGTCCAGGCGGCGGTCCTGGTCGGGCTCGGCCCCGACCACGTCCTCGGGGTACGTCGTCGCGCCCGTGGTGGGGCGCATGTGGGCCGCCGCCAGCCAGTGACCGTCGACCGTGCGGACCCACAGGACCAGGTCGGCGAACGACAGGTCGGCCAGCAGCTGCCACTCCGCGACCAGCCGCTGGAGGTGGTCCACGTCGAGCGGGGTCAGGTCGGTGCGCGACCGGACCAGCGCTGCGAGGGTCGACACACCGAGAGCCTAGGCTTGCCGGGTGGGCGATCCGTGGCAGTGGCTGGACGAGGCCCGCGCGGACGTCCAGGCCCGTGGGCTGGTACGTCGGCTGGATGCCACCGAGGGCCTGCTGGACCTCGCCTCCAACGACTACCTCGGCCTCGCGCGGCATCCCGCCGTGATCGGTGGCGCGGTCGCGGCTGCTGAGCGCTACGGCGCCGGCTCGACCGGGTCGCGGCTGGTCACCGGGACCACCCCTCTGCACCTCGAGCTGGAGGACGCGCTGGCAGCCCGGTGCGGTGCCGACGCGGCGCTGGTGTTCTCCTCCGGCTACCTCGCCAACCTCGGCGCGGTGACGACGCTGGCCGGCCCTGGCACCCTCGTCGTCAGCGACAGCGCGAACCACGCCTCCCTCGTCGACGCCTGCCGGCTCTCGCGAGCCACCGTCCAGGTCGTCCCGCATGCAGATGTCCAGGCGGTCGACGCGGCCCTCGCGGCCTGGGACGGCCGCGCTGTCGTCGTCACGGATGCCGTGTTCAGCGTCGACGGCACCCTGGCACCCCTGGTCGCGCTGCACGAGGTCGTACGCCGACACGGGGCCCTCCTCCTCGTGGACGAGGCCCACGGGCTCGGCGTGCTCGGTCCGCTGGGCGCGGGCGCCTGCGCCCTGCTCGGGCTGGACCAGGAGCCGGACGTGGTCCGGACGCTGACGCTGTCGAAGTCGCTCGGGGCGCAGGGCGGCGCCGTGCTCGGACCGGCCGCGCTGCGCGACCACCTGATCGACACGGCGCGCTCGTTCGTGTTCGACACCGGGCTCGCGCCGTCGGCCGTCGGCGCGGCGCTGGCCGCACTCGGCCTGGTCACCGACGAGCGGGTCGGTCAGCTGGCCCGGGTTGGTACGTCGCTGGCCGCGGCGCTCGGAGTGGACCCGACGCCCGGGGCGGTCATCCGGATGCTCGTGGGCGACCCGTTCCTCGCGTCCGACGCTCGTGACCGCTGCCGATCCGCGGGGGTCCGGGTGGGGTGCTTCCGGCCGCCGTCGGTTCCGGTCGGCGAGGCCTGCTTGCGGGTCACGGCCCGTGCGGACCTCACCAGCGCAGAGCTGTCTCGCGCCGCTTCCGTCGTACGCGCGTCGCTGGGCCTGTCAGCGGGCTGACCCCGGTCAGGCCGCGAGCCTTTCGAGCCGGCCGCCGAGCCAAGCCAAGCCGTCCTCGTCGGTGCGATGGTCCTTCCAGCCGTCGAGCACCAGGTCGAGGTCCTGCTCGGCGGCGATGACCGCGAGGACCCGGACGTGCTGGCTGGGCCCGGGGAACCCGCCGGCCTGGCACAGGTAGAGCTCCCCCGTCTCGCGGAGCCAGGCGAGCCGCCAGGCGTCATCAGAACCGGCTGCGCGCCAGGTCGCGCCGAGGTCGACCTCGTCGCTCGTGCGACGGCGCGGGTCGGCGGTCTGGAAGGCGGTCTCGTCGACGTAGCTGACCGTCATGACGCATCTCCTTGCGGGGGTCGGGGGGGAGCCGCACGTGGTGCAGGTGGGACGCTCCAGTCTCGGCACCGGTTCCTGTGCCCCGGGCACGCCCCGGCTGAACATCTGGTGTGAGGTGTCCCTGTGCTCTTCGTGACCGGCACGGGCACAGACGTCGGAAAGACGGTCGTCACCGCCGCGCTCGCTGCCCTGGGGCTCCAGCGCGGGTCCGTGGCGGTCGTCAAGCCGGGCCAGACGGGGGTCGGCGACGACGAGCCCGGCGACCTGGCGGAGGTGGTCCGGCTCGCTGGCCCGGTCGCGTGCCACGAGCTGGTGCGCTACCCCGACGCGCTGTCCCCCGCGGCCGCCGCCCGGCTGTCCGGGCGGGCCCCGCTCGACCCTGCCCGGTTCTACGACCTCGTGCTCGGCCTGCGTGAGGACCTGGTGCTGATCGAGGGCGCCGGGGGGCTGCTGGTGCGCTACGACGAGGACGGGCTGACGCTCGCGGACCTGGCCCGCGCGCTGCGGGCCCGGGTGCTGGTGGTGGTGGACCCCGCGCTCGGGACCCTCAACCACACGGCGCTGACCCTGGAGGCGCTGGCGCACCGGGGGGTGCAGCTCGAGGGGATCGTGCTCGGTTCGTGGCCGGCCGTCCCCGGGCTCGGGGAACGGTCCAACCTGCGCGACCTCGAGATGCTCGCCGCCCGGCCCCTGCTCGGTGCGCTGCCCGCCGGCGCCGCCGGCTCGCCGGACTTCCTCGCGCTGGCCCGGGACTCCGTGGGCCCCCAGCTGGGCGGCAGGTGGGACCCCCGCGCCTTCCGCCGCCGCTGGGACCCCTCCCCCCTCCCCCCATGAATGCGGGGGGTGCCTGCGAGACTGTGTCGCGTGACGGAGCTGCTGGTCGACGTGTTGGAAACCGCTCGCGAGCAGGTGCTCGAGCGCGGGGAGGGGCTGACCGAGGAGCAGGCACTGGCCTGCCTGCAGCTGCCCGACGAGCGGCTGCCCGAGCTGCTCGAGCTCGTGCACGAGGTGCGGATG
>JBHEMB010000265.1:0-2994 GCA_046262855.1 Mycobacteriales bacterium
GCCGTAGGTCTGCTGGCAGCCGCTCTGGTTCGGGTTGAGCAACGCCGGCGTCGAGTACCCGTTGTCGGACGCGACGGACGTGTAGGTGTACTTCCCCTTGCTGTCAGCCTTGCCTGTGAGGACGTACGCGTAGTCGGAGTCCCACTCGATCGACCAGAGGCTCTTCAACGACAGGTTGACCTTGGTGCCTGCCGGCAGGGTCGCGAGCGCCGGGATCGCGAAGTCGAGGTTGTGGCCACCACGCGGAGGGCAGCCGAAGTTGTTGCCCTGGCCGGAGTACCAGACCTGCTTCCCGCCGTTGGCGGTGATGAGCTTCGGGTCCAGCAGCTGTCTGCCGGGCAGCGCCGCGTAGTAGGCCTGACCGTTGTGGATGCCGTAGTCGCCGGCCTTCGCCGACAGGGTGTAGGGCTTCCCGTTCGGCGTGACCCAGTGGATGGTCCCCGTGTCCCGCTTGGTGTCGTGCCACCCCTTGACCCGGGTCACGCCGAGCGGCAGCACGTCGGGCACCACCCAGCCGAGCTCCTTCTTGCCGATGACGTCCATGTTCTGCGACTTGTCGGTCGCCATGAGCATCCAGTCGCCGTAGGTGTCACGGGTTCCAGTGGAGTAGTAGTCCGGCAGGCCGAGCGAGTGGCCGTACTCGTGCGAGATGACCGAGGCGAAGTCGATCGCCGTCTCCGGGTTGACGTTGTACGGACCCACCCGGACGTAGGCGATCAACGCCTGGCCCATGTCCTTCGTCGTGTGCTTCTTGTACGTCGCGTCGGTGTACCAGAGCGGGTGGCCCTCGTAGTCCTTGAGCTGGTCGTGCGAGATGTAGCCGCTGAGCCCCGTGACCGGGTCGGTGTAGGTGCTCTCCAGAGTCGAGCTGTGCGGCCACACGTTGTCATATCCGACCCCGTTGCAGCGCGCGAAGTTGGTGTTTTGCTGGCTCACGCCGTTGCCGCCGCAGCCCTGGAAGACGACCTCGAAGAAGTCGACGACCCCGTCCTTGTCGGTGTCGTAGTCGCTGAAGTCGATGTCGGGGTCAGCGACGACGGCAGCGTCGTAGGCGAGCTTCGCCGTGGGACCGCAGCCGGCGTCGATGTTCTGCAGGGCACCGACGCCCGTCTGCGCGCCGATGATCGCGGTGCCGTTGGCGTCCGAGCCGTAGTAGCTGCGCTGCCCAGGCAGCTGGTACCAGCCGTCCTTGATGCGCTGGGTGTACGACGGGAGGGGCTCCCCGCTGGTCGGGTCGACGAGAGTGGCGCCGGTGCAGGTGTTGGTCGTCGTGGGGCCGAGCGTCGAGAAGTGCAGCGGCTCTGGATCGGAGGTGTAGGTCTTGTCCTTCAGCTGGACGGAGGGGAGGGTCGCCTTCGGGAACAGCTGGCCGTAGGAGATCTCCTGGTAGAGGTTGAACGTCGACGCCGGGTTGGTCTTGCCGTTGATGGTGTTGTCGAGCTTGGCCGAGGACCGGCTGTGCGCGAAGTCTGAGTAGTCGACCGGGACGACCGGGAACGGCCGGTCGCCGTAGCGCGCCGTCTCGTATCCGCCTGCGGGCGGGATCACCTTCGGACCGTGGCTTGCGAAGGTCGCCTTGCTGCTGCCCACGATCACCGTGCCGCGGCTGGAGATGTTGCGCCAGACGACCGTCGGCTCCTCAGCCGTGGTCGCCGCCTTCGACTCGAGGATGAGGACACCCCGGCTGGAGGGCTCGAGCGACGGCACCTTCCACGTCACCACACCGCGCGCCAGCGTGACGGTGCCTAGCGCCGCCGAGGCACGGGTCCAGCGCATGCCGGTGGTCTCCGGCAGCGTCACGCTGAAGGACTTCGGCCCACCCGACGTGTTGCGGACGAGGAAGCGTGACGGGTAGGCCTCACCCGGCTTGACCCAGCCGAGGTGCGAGACGAAGGAGTTCTCGACGGCGAGCCCGCCGACGGTGCCCGTGCTGGGCAGGGCAGCCGGCACGCCGGCTCCCGGTGCCTGCTGCAGGGCACTCGCGGACTGGCCGACGAGCAGGATGGTGGGCACGGTGAGGACGACGGCTGCCGCCGCGACGGCGCGCAGACGCCGGAGGGGCTTCACGGTGGGGGCTCCAGGGGGACGGGAACGCTGATCGGCCAGGCTTTCGCCGTACCCGCTCAGATTCCTGTCAGGTGGGGCGCATCAGTTGGGTCACGGTCGCGGAGACCGTGACAGCCGTCAGCTGACCGGAAGCGTCCAGGCGGCTGTCCACAGCTCGTGGTCCACCGTGCCGGGCTTGGTCTTGAGCTTCTTCTCGGCGGCGAAGCGGGCGGCGACGTGCGCGCTCTGCGGCCCGAAGCGGCCGTCGACGGTGATGTCCCACCCGCGGGTGGCCATCCGCCGCTGCCAGGACCGCACGTTCTCGTACTCCGTGTGGGCGAGCGCGGCTGTCATGACACCGGTGTAGTGCGGCAGCGGAGCCGCGACCCGCAGGCCCTTCGAGATGACGACGTGCCGGGTCCGGCTGGCGCGCGCGGTCTGCTCCGTGCGGCCGAGTCCGAGCTTGCGAGCGCAGGCCGGCCAGGGCGACCAACCCCGCTGCGCCTGAAGTCGCTGGGCAGCCTGGTCCTGCGTCGCCGGCGGCGCCTCGGAGGGACGCCCGGACAGACCGAGCCCGTTCCACGTGCGCTGGTCGAACTGGTAAGCGCCGTAGTAGCCGTTGCCGGTGTTTGTGCTGTAGTTGCCGCCGCTCTCGCACTGGCGGAGCCGGGCGAAGTCGTCGCTCGTGGCGGCGCTGGCGGGCGCGGCCAGCGCGGCGCCGAAGGTGGCAGTCATGCCACCGGCGGCCAGCGCTGGTGCGGTCTTGCTCGGTTTTGCGTGGCGGGGCTTGTGAGCGCGCAGCAGCGGCACGGCAGTTGTCCTTCCCGGACGCCTGCGGGGTGAGCTGTCGGGTTCGGGCTGGGCTGCCCGGCGCTGGGTCCTTCTGCGCTTCACCCCAAGGGTCTTACGACCCCGTCGTGCGTTGGTTCCCCCGTCCCCCTCCTCGGT
>JBHEMB010000266.1:0-4004 GCA_046262855.1 Mycobacteriales bacterium
GGTGACGCCGAACCCCTTCACGGGGTCGAGGAACTCAAGCACGGCTGTCCTCCTCGCTCGCACCGGCGGGCGCGCCCGTGACCTGCTGCAACGACCGTGGCGTCGGCGGCACCACCAGGTCGAGCGGCGGTACCGGGAAGCCTCCCTCGGAGGGTGGGATCAGCTCGGCCGCCGGGTCCGGCTCGGGTTGCTTGTCCTTCTGCGGCCAGAACGAGAACAGGAGCACGAGAACGGCGACCCCGATGCCGAGGTAGGTGATGCGTGTCCTGGTGTCGGCGACCTGGTCGTACAGGGTGCGGATGCTGGCGACGACGAGGATCCACACCAGGCTGACCGGGATGAGCACCTTCCAGCCGAGCTTCATGAACTGGTCGTAGCGCAGCCGCGGCAGGGTGCCGCGCAGCCAGATGAAGACGAACAGGAACAGGAGCAGCTTGAGCAGGAACCAGATCATCGGGAACCAGCCGGTGCTCATCCACTCGACGCGGCTGGCGAACGGCGGCGGCTGCCAGCCGCCGAGGAACATCGTGGTCGCCAGCGCCGAGACGGTGATGACGTTGATGTACTCCGCGAGGAAGAACATCGCGAACTTCAGCGAGGTGTACTCGGTGTGGAAGCCACCGACCAGCTCGGACTCCGCCTCCGGCAGGTCGAACGGCGCGCGGTTCGTCTCGCCGACCATCGCAACCACGTAGATGAGGAACGAGATGGGCAGCGTGATGATGAACCAGCGGTGCGCCTGAGCCGCGACGATCTCCGACGTCGACAGCGAGCCGGCGTACAGGAACACCGCGACGAACGACAGCCCCATAGCCACCTCGTAGGAGATGACCTGGGCGGCGGATCGCAGGCCACCGAGCAGCGGGTACGTCGACCCGCTCGACCAGCCCGCGAGCACGATGCCGAAGACGCCCACCGACGAGCACGCGAGGATGAACAGCACCCCGATCGGCAGGTCGGTCAGCTGCACGGCAGTCTGGTGACCGCCGATGGACACCTTCGGTCCGATGGGGATGACGCTGAAGGCCAGGAAGGCGGGTACGGCGGAGAGGATCGGCGCAAGGATGTAGACCGGCTTGTCGGCCAGCGCCGGGATGATCTCCTCCTTGAGCGCCAGCTTGAGGCCGTCGGCCAGCGACTGCAGGTAGCCGCGCGGGCCGACCCGGTTGGGCCCGATGCGCTGCTGCATCCACGAGACGACCTTGCGCTCGAAGACGATCGTGAACAGCGTCAGCACCACGAGCAGCACGAACACGAACAGCGCCTTGACGATCGTGACCCAGAAGGGCTCGTGCCCGAAGCTGGTCACCGGCAGCTGGGTGTCTCCCGTCAGCACGTCAGGCCTCCTTGCTGAGACGGACGACGGAGCCGTGCTGGGCGGCGAGATCGGTGCGGACCGCGGCACCGCGGGTGCGGGTCGGGACCCAGACGACGTCGTCGGGCAGGTCCGCCACGACCAGCGGCAGCGTCAGGCTGCCACTGTCGGTGCTGACCGTGATGCGGTCCCCTTCGCGGGCGCCGAGCGTCGCCGCGGTGGCGGCGGACAGGTGCAGGCGCGGCGCTCTCGCCGTACCAGCCAGGTGCGGCTCACCGTCCTGGAGCGACCCGTCGTCCAGCAGCAGGTGCCACGTCGCCAACCTCACCCCTTGCGTCATACCTTCCACGCCAGCCTCGGGGGCCGCTTCCGATGACGCAGTGGCTTCACCCGCTGCTTGCGTCATAGCTTCCGCACCCACTGCCGGGGCGGCTTCCGATGACGTAAGGGGGAAGGGGGGGCGGCTGGTCGTCACGCCGAGGGCACTGATCTCGCGGCGTACGGCGGCGACGTCGGGTAACCCGATCGACCGGTCCATCTCGTCGGCGAGCACGTGCAGCACGCGAGCGTCCGTGAGGGCACCGCTGGTGCGCAGCACGGCCTCGAAGGGCCGCGCGCGACCCTCCCAGTCGAGGTACGTGCCGTCCTTCTCGACGGCGGCGGCGACCGGAAGTACGACGTCGGCGCGGTCGGTGACCGCGGAACGGCGCATCTCGAGCGACACCACGAACTCGACGGACTCGAGCGCGTCGAGGGCGAGCGCCGGGTCGAGGGCGTCCGCCGGGTCGACGGCTCCGACGAGCAGCGCCTTGAGCTGCTTGGCCTTCGCTGCTTCGAGGATCGCGGCGAGGTCCCTGCCCGCGTCGGCCGGCAGCTGGCCCCAGCCGATGTCGGCGCCGACCGGGCGGCCGCCGGGCAGCAGGGTCGGCAGCGCGCCGGCGTCGACCGCACCGCGCTCACCGGCACGGCGCGGGATCCACGCCAGGTCGGCGCCGGTGTCCGCGGCCAGCCTCGCGGCGGCGGTGAGGGCACCGGGCACGGAGGCGAGCCGCTCGCCGACGATGATGATCGACCGGTCGTCGAGTGCAGAGCGGTCGAACGCGTCGAGTGCCGCCGTCTCGTCCCCGGGTGCGGTCTGCACCAGGGTCGCCGCCAGCTTCGTTGCACCGGTGCTGCGTAGCGCCGCGATGGTGGTGACCTGCTGGCCGTGCTTGCGGACCGCCTTGCGCAGCCGCAGGAACACGATCGGCGACTCCTCCTCGGGCTCGAAGCCGACGAGCAGGACGGAAGGCGCGGCCTCGAGATCGGCGTACGTGACCTCGAGGTAGCGGCCGGCGACGTGCGAGGCCAGGAAGGCCAGCTCCTCGTCGCTACCCGGACGCACCCGGGCGTCGATGTCGTTGGTGGAGAGCGCGACGCGGGCGAACTTGCTCCAGGCGAAGGCGTCCTCGACCGTCAGGCGGCCACCCGGCAGCACACCCACGCCGCCCTCGTCTCGGGCCATGCCGAGCCCCCGGGCAGCGAGGTCGAGCGCCTCGGTCCAGGAGGCCGGGCGCAGCACGCCGTCCTCGCGGATGAGCGGCGTCGTGATGCGGTCCGGCTGGGTGGCGTAGGTGAAGGCCCAACGGCCCTTGTCGCAGTTCCACTCCTCGTTGACCTGCGGGTCGTCACCGGCGAGCCGCCGCAGCACCTTGCCGCGCCGGTGATCGGTGCGCAGGGCGCAGCCGGAGGCGCAGTGCTCGCAGACCATCGGGCTCGACACCAGGTCGAAGGGTCGTGCGCGGAACCGGTAGGCCGCGCCCGTCAGGGCACCCACCGGGCAGATCTGCACGGTGTTGCCGGAGAAGTACGACTCGAAGGGCTGGTCGGTGTAGGTGGCGACCTGCTGCAGCGCCCCTCGCTCGAACAGCTCGATGAACGGGTCGCCGGCGATCTGCTGGGAGAAGCGGGTGCAGCGGGCGCACAGCACGCACCGCTCCCGGTCCAGCAGGACCTGCGTCGAGATCGCGATCGGCTTGGCGTAGGTGCGCTTCACGTCGCGGAACCGCGACTCCGCTGGGCCGTTGGTCAGCGTCTGGTTCTGCAGCGGGCACTCGCCGCCCTTGTCACAAATGGGGCAGTCGAGTGGGTGGTTGATGAGCAGCAGCTCGAGGGTGCCCTCCTGCGCCTTGCGCGCGACGTCGGACGTGAGCTGCGTCTTCACGACCATGCCGTCCGTGACGGTCGTCGTGCATGCGGTCAGCGGCTTGCGCTGCCCCTCGACCTCGACGATGCACTGCCGGCAGGCGCCGACCGGGTCGAGTAGCGGGTGGTCGCAGAACCGCGGGATCTGCACGCCGACCTGCTCCGCGGCGCGGATCACCAGCGTGCCCTTGGGCACCGTGATCTCGGTGCCGTCGACAGTCAGCGTCACGGTCTCGACGGCCGCCTCCGTCTGCGCCGTCATCAGTGCGCTCCGGCGAGTGAGCGCGTACGCGCGGGCAGCGGGCACCGGCCCTGCTCGTAGTGCGCGACGTACTCGTCTCGGAAGAACTTGATGGTCGACAC
This sequence comes from Mycobacteriales bacterium, assembly GCA_046262855.1. Lineage (GTDB taxonomy): Bacteria > Actinomycetota > Actinomycetes > Mycobacteriales > SCTD01 > RYN-111. Next base: position 3,863 of record JBHEMB010000266.1, read on the forward strand.
GATCGGGCTGGTCGCGCCGTCGCCGAGCGCGCAGAACGACCGCCCGAAGATGTTGTCGCACGTGTCCAGGAGGGTGTCGATGTCAGCCTCGGTGGCATCGCCCTTCTCGAGCCGCTCGAGGATCTGGACCATCCAGTAGGTG
>JBHEMB010000267.1:0-8627 GCA_046262855.1 Mycobacteriales bacterium
ATATCCGCACCTGCACGCCCTCTTGGACACGATGGGGACGGTCAACCCTGAGGAGCACTTCAGTGAGGCCGTCAGGGCGCTCTTGCCGCCCCCTTCGTCGACGCGTCGCCGCAAATTCCGCTGATGCCCCTACCAGCAGTCAACCCCAGCCCTCCACCGTCTCCCAGGAGCTTCACATGACGTCAACGTCCGAGCTCACCGCCCGGCTCGCAGATCTCTGCGACCGCTTCGGCGTCCCGGGCGCCGCGTTGGCGGTCGCCACGGCTGAAGAGCAGGCAGTGGCGTGGACCGGCACCGCCAACCTCCGCACCGGATTGCCGGTGCAGCGAGACACCCTGTTCGCCGCCGGCTCCGTCACCAAGGTGTTCACGGCCACCCTGTTGATGACCCTCCTGGACGACGGTCTCGTGGATCTCGACGCGCCCGTGGTCGGCTACCTCCCAGAGCTCGCAGAGGCGAAGGATCCACGCCTCATCGAGATCACCGTCGGGATGCTGCTGGACCACACCAGTGGGCTTCCCGGCAGCGTCACCTACGACGTGCCGCGCGGCCCACAGGTCGTCTCACGTTTTGTCGACCTCCTGCTCGGGACCGAGCTGAACTCGCCACCAGGACGGTTCTGGTCCTACAGCAATGGCGGGCTTGTCCTTGCTGGTCGCGTGGCAGAGGTCCTGACGGGCATGGCCTTCGAAGACGCCCTGGACCAGCGGGTGCTACGACCGCTCGGGCTCAACGCCACCAGCCGCCTGGACGACATGCTCCTGCAGTCCACTGCCGTCGGACACGTGCCGGGACAGTCGGGTGAGACGGTCGTGACGCCACGGCTGCAGCTGGGCACCAACTCACCGTCCGGATCCGGTCTCTGGTGCGACATCGCCGCACTCCTGGCCTTCGGCCAGCTGCACCTGGAGCGGGGCGTTGCCGCTGACGGCAAGCAGGTGCTGTCCGCGGATGCGGTTGCGCTCATGCAGCAGCCTCGGCTGGAGGTCCCCTGGACTGCCGTCGGCTACGAGCACATGGGCATCGGCTGGCTGCGTCGCCAGACGGCCGCAGGCCCGCTGCTGGGGCACACCGGAGCCAGCGCCGGACAGCACTCCTGCCTCTACATCCTGCCCGAGCAGGGGGCGGTCCTGGCGGCCCTGACCAACAGCACAAACGGAGCCGCGGTCTACACGACCTTGATGACCGAGCTGCTCGCCGAGCTCTTCGACGTCATCCCTGTCGCTCCGCCTGCCGTCGCCGACGACCAGCTCGAGGTCCCGCTGGAGCCGCTTGTGGGAACGTACGTCGCCGACGAGGGCCAAGTCGTGGTGACGCTGGAAGATGAGCGTCTTGTCGCCACCCACGAATGCACCCCCAGCTTCGTCGACACGATGAGGCTGATCATGGGGCCCACGTTCCCGCCACCGCCCATGACCTTGACCCCGTACGACGGTGACGGCCGCTTTGTGAGCGACATCGGCATGCCAGCTCACTTCATCCAGTCGGAGCGCGGTGGGCACCCCGAGTTCGCCTACTTCGGCCGGCTCTACCGACGCTCATCCTCATGAACGCCAGTCCGCCGCCCCTGCACGAGACGGTGCATGCGCGCGACGGTACGGCGCTGGCAATCAGCATGAGCGGCGCCGATGCAGACTCCCCACGTGCCGCCGTGCTCCTGCGTACACCCTACGGACGCGAGCGCTACCACGCCGCGCCCTACAGCCGCCTGATCGACGCGGGCTACGTCTTCGTGACGGCCGACGTCCGTGGTCGTGGCGACAGCGAGGGGACGTGGCGGCCCTTCGTCCACGATGGCACCGATGGCTACGACCTGGTCGAGTGGATCGCCACGCAAGCTTGGTGTGACGGCAACGTCGGCACCATCGGTGGGTCCTACGACGCCATGACCCAGTGGTGGACCGCCGTTCACCAGCCTCCGCACCTTCGTTGCATGGTGCCGCTGTCCGTGTCACCGCTGCTCGAGTCGCGCCCCCTCGGTCGAGCCAACGGCGTCGTGATGCCGTACTGGCTGTGGTGGCTGAAGTTCCTCAGCGTCCTGACGCCGGACCAGACGGCCATCGACTGGGCCCAGCTCCTCTCCGCTGAGCCGCCAGGCATGGCACGCATCGCCGGTGTCGACGACGGCCTGTGGCAGCAGTACCTCGACGGCGCCGTCGGCTACGGCGAACGCGAGTGGGCCGTAGACCCGCGACAAGTGCGCGTCCCCGCCTTCATCTCCAATGGGCTCTGGGACGATCCGAAGACCTTCGGCTGGTGGCAGGCGCTTCAGCAGTCCCCCCGGGCACAGGACCACAGCCTGCTTGTCGGAGCATGGGACCACGCAGGTAACGCGACCCCAAGGCCCGAGCTCGGTGGCGTCGACGTCTCCCTTGCTGCGATCGACCCGGTGGAGCACTGGCTCGCGTTCCTCGACCACTGGTTGCGCGATGCTCCAGCCCCGAAGGCGAGGATCCAGGTATGCCGCACCGGCAGCTGGCAATGGGAATCACCCGAGCGATGGCCAGCGGTCAGCAGCCGGACCAGCTTGCAGCTCGGCGGAGGTCAGTGGTCGCACGACCCAGGCAACCCGCTGTGGCTAGGCGGCTCCAGCGACCTGGCCTTCGCCGATCCGGCGCTCGATCCGCAGAAGTGGGACTCGCGAACCGACGTGCTGACACTCGACACTGCACCCGCCGAGCAGGCGCAGCGGTTGACAGGGGAGCCGGAGCTGGAACTCGTCGTGACGCAACAACAACCGGGAACCGTCGTCGCATGGCTCAGCGACATCGCGCCTGACGGCAGCGGACTCCGCTTCGGCGTCTGGCCCACCGCGATCGCGCACCCGGGGGGAGGCCGGGCGCGCCTGCGCCTCTGCCTGGCTGCCCTGCACCACGAAGTCGGCGCCGGTCACCGCCTGAGGATCTCGCTGGCCTCATCCTTCGCGCCCGTCTATGCCCACGCGCTCCAAGCCCATGGAGTCGAGCTCGATGAATGCGTGTTGCACCTGCTGCACCCTTGACGCCCGGCCGCCAAGGGCCTCAACCGGGACCGCCGGATGGGCCGACGCAGCCGGGCAGCCTGTGAGTCGCTACCGCCGGCATGCGGGGCGACGCCGACCACTCTGGCTTTCCCCTGACGGAACGCTGCACCCCGGCGCCAAGGCCCTCCAACGCCGCTCACGGCCCCGGCGTGTTAGGCATCCTCACCGACTACCGCTCTGGCATGGCAAATCGTCGAGCTGTTCTTCACGGATGGCTACGACACTCTTGACGGTCAGTAGCAGCGCGAAAGCGTTTCGCTCGTCCGATCCGGCGACTTCTTCACTTGCATCGAGGACACGCACTGGCACACAAGCGCGGATCGCACCCTCGAGGCATCAGCGATGGCGTTGTAGGTGGCGCCCGCGATGCCACGGTGAGAAGCCTTCAACGGCTCCGAAGCCGCTCCCTGGAGGACCCCCGAGGATTGCGCCCACGGGGTCAGTCTCACACCTCCAGCAGCAGCTGGAGAGCGAGTAGTTGGCGTGGACGGGTGACGTCGAGGCCGCTGACCTCGGTGGCGCGTTTGAGGCGGTACCGCAGCGTGTTCGGGTGCACGTTCAGCGAGGCGGCGGCGGTGGGCACGTCGAAGGCGGCTCGACACCAGGCGGTGAGGCTGGCGACGAGCTCGCCCGATGACTTCGCGTCGTGATCCTGCAACCGGCGCAGCGGTGCGTCGGGGAGCGAGCGGACGAGGTCCGCCACAGCCTCGTGCGCCTCGGCGACGACGAGCTCGGCGGCGACCCGCGGGTCCGACGGGTACCCGACGGGGACCCCCAACTGGGCGGCGGCCCGGGCGGCGGCGGCAGCGAGCCGCGCGGCCGTGACCCAGTCCGACGCGCCGTCTTCAACGACGGCCGTACCCGCGACCAGACCGGGTACGTCGAGCTGCTGGTGTAGCGCGTCGGCGGAGCCGTTGAGGGGCAGCGCCACGAGCACGAGGTCGGAGTCGGCGTGCACGCGTGCGGCCGTGCCGGCGACGACGGAGGCAGCCAGGCGGGACAGCGAGGCCGGCGGTCCGTCGTACTGGAGGGCGACGAGGAGCGCCGGCGGTGCCTGGCGGCGGCGGGGGCCGCGTGGGTGCAGCAGCTCCGCGATGACCGGGTCGGTGACGGGTCGCTCCAGGCCCTGCGCGGCGGCGGCGAGCAGCGGCAGCGCGCCCTCGTCCGGGCCGGCGCCGACGAACCACGCGGTCGCGCCGTCACCGAGTTCCACCGCGGTGACAGGGAGCCCGTCGAGTTGGCCGGTGATGCGCGAGCCGCCGCGCGTCCAGGTGACGGCCGCGCGCAGAGCCGTGGCCTTCTTCGAGACGAGGGAGGTGATGAGGGAGGCCGGGCAGTCCGCCGTTCCGGCTCCGTGGGCGACGACGGCGCCGACGCGCTCGATGACGACCCAGGCGCCGGTGCGGCTCGCGAGGCCGTCGACGAGCTCGGGCAGGGAGGGTGTCGCGCCGCCGACGGTGGCGAGCGTCATCTACAGCACCTTCCCTGGGTTGAACAGGCCCAGCGGGTCGAGCGTGGCCTTGATGGCGCGCATCTGTGCGAGGGCGTTCGGGTCGAGCTCGCGCTCCATGCCGCCCTTCTTGAGGAGCCCGACGCCATGCTCCCCGGTGACGGTGCCGCCCAGGGCGATGGCGGCGTCGAGCAGCTGCTCGAAGGCCACCTGGGCGCGCATCCGGGCCGGCTCATCGCCGACTGGCGTCAGGATCAGGGGGTGCAGGTTGCCGTCGCCGGCGTGGGCGATAGTGCAGATGCGCACGTCGTTCGAGGCACCGATCGCCTCGACTTGGGCGAGCATGTGGGGCAGCTTCGAGCGTGGCACGCAGACGTCCTCGGTGAGGACGGGGCCGAGCCGCTCGAGGGCTGGGTAGGCGAGCCGGCGAGCCTGGAAGAGCGCCTCTGCCTCCTCGTCGTCCGTCGACTGCGCGGCCCACATCGCGTCGGCCGACTCGAAGGCTGCGACCACAGCGTGAGCCTCGGCGTCGCCGGCGTCACCGGGAGTGTCCACGCGCGCGAGCAGCAGGGCGTTCGCGTTCCCCTCCAGCCCGAGGTGCTTCCATTCCTCGACGGCTTCGAGGCAGGCGCGGTCGAGCAGCTCGAGGACCGATGGGATGAGCCCGGCCTTGGTGACGGCGGCGACCGCACGACCGGCGTCGATGAGGGAGTGGAACGCGCCGACCACGGTGCGGGGCGTGCCGACGAGTGCCGGCCGGAGCCGCAGGGTCACCTGGGTGACGATGCCGAGCGTGCCCTCGGAGCCGACCATGAGACCGGCCAGATCGTAGCCCGCTACCCCCTTGTTGGTACGGCGACCCAGCGCCACCGGTGTGCCGTACCCGGAGTCGCCGCCCATCACGGCTCGCATCCCTAGGACGTAGTCGCGGGTGACGCCGTACTTCAGGCAGCACAGGCCACCGGCATTGGTGGAGACGTTGCCGCCGAGCGTCGACCAGGGCGAGCTGGCGGGGTCCGGCGGGTACCACATACCGTGCTCCGCGACGGCCGCTTTGAGGTCGTCGTTGACGACGCCTGGCTCGACGACGCAGAGCAGGTTCTCGCTGTCGATCTCGAGCACGCGGTTCAGGCGCGATACGTCGAGCACGAGGCAGCCGTCCACGGCGTTGGCGCCGCCGGACAGCCCGGTGCCGGCGCCGCGCGCGACAACCGGCACGCCGAGGCTGGCGCAGACCTTCACCGCGGCGGCGACCTCGGCCTCGGTCCGTGCCCGCAGCCCGACTGCGGCGTCTCCCACGGGGGCCCACTCAGCCTCGTCGTGCGACAGGCTCGCAAGGACCTCCTTGTCGCGCACCAGCCGGTCGACGGGCACGACCCGGCTCAGCGCCTCCACGAGCACGTGCGTGCTGATCGCGAGCGCGGTCACGCGGCCAGCGCCGATCGCATGAGTTCCACGGTCACGGGGCGACTCCGAGCTCGTCACCGATGTCCTCCCACGCAGTGCCGGTGGAGCCGGACTCAAGGCTGACCGCCGTCATGGCCGAACCGTACGCACCCCTGCGGCACCCGGCAGCCTGCAACCGTGGAAAAAGCTGCCTTCGGCTTCGACACCCGATGAACGTTCTCCTCAGCTCCCGGACGGGGTCGCCGGCTCTTGCTTCGACAACCTCGGAGCAGCCGGACGGTTCCGCTGGCCGAGTGCAGCACGCCACGGACAACGCTGTGGCGGTCGGAGCAGAGTGCACCGCAGCCCCTCGATGCGCAGTCCGCCGGGGGCGGACCAGGCTATGGAGAGCAGGTAGTCGGTGCCCTCGCTCATCGACTACCTCACCCGCGTCGTGCACTGTTTCGCCGTGCACACGCCCGCCTGAGACCCACCTTCGACAATGGGTGAAGCGCGGCAGCCGAGATTTCTCCTGGCGTCGGCAGCCTGGGTGGCCGGGGCCACGTAGCCTCCGCTCATGACGCTGACGTTCCGAGCCGCTGAACGCACCGATCTCGAGGACAAGCTGCTCGGGCCGCCCTCGGCGGAGCCCCTGACGGGCGACATCATGACCCGCTCGCTCGTGCCCTTCGTGAGCCCGGACGGCAAGACCCTTTGCGGTACCTGGGAGTGCGAGCCGGGACCTTCCCGCTGGGAGTTCCTCGAGCGGGGCGAGTTCATCCATGTGCTGTCGGGCCGGATGACCGTGCAGCAGGACGGCGGCGAGCCTGTCCAGCTCACCGCCGGCAGCTCGGCGGTGTTCCCGCTCGGTTGGACCGGCATCTGGACTGTGCACGAGACGCTGCGCAAGGTCTTCACGGTGTTCCGTGCCTGAGACCGGCCAGAGGGGCTAGCTGCCGGCCGTGGTCGACGTGCTGGTCAGCGCGGGTGTCCTGAGTCCCTTGTCGGCGGGCCGTAGGTGCACCTTCGCCCGGCGGATGCGGGGATCTTGCTCCCCGCCGCGTCCGCTTGCGCGCGGGCAGCGCGGCTTGTCGGAGCGGCCTGGACACCGGGCCAAGCTCGGGCAAGGCAAGTCCTTGCTGTGCAAGGGCTATCGGCGTCAGCGACTCCGCCAGCACCTAGCGGGTCTCCGCCTCAACGAGAGCAGCCAGTGGCAGGTCAGGATAACCGGTTGGCTCCCGAGCGGATGCCCGAACGGGGGGCCTGCTCCGGTGCAGACTCTGGTCGTGCGATACCCACTCCTCGTCAAGGGCTACAGCTTCGGTGTGGTGCGGCCCATGCCCCCGGGCACTTCCTGCTTGGCTGAGGCCTCGCATGGACTGGCCGCCGCGTCCTGCGGTTCACCACGAGGCCGGTGATGCATGGATGAGCTGCAGACGGTGGCACAAGCGCTCGCCGACCGGACCGGCCGCGCCATCGCGATTGACGATCCACAGATGAACCTGATCTGCCACACCGCGCACGACGACCGCATCGACCCGCACCGGGTGGCCAGCGTCATGAAGATGCGCGCGCCAGACGAGGTTGTAGCGCACGCCTTCGCTCAGGGCATCGCCACGGCGGAAGGGCCTGTTCAGATAGCGGGGCTACCCGAGATCGGGCTGCTGCCCAGGATCTGCTTCCCGGTGCGCTGCCAGGGACTGCTCTTCGGGTACCTGTGGATCATCGAGCCGGACGGGGGGCTGCCTGAGGACGAGGTCCAGGCTGCTGTCGACGCCGCGGCCGACGCCGGCCAGGTGCTCTACCGCGAGCGGCTCGTTGACGACCTGCGCGACAGCCGCGAGCGCGAGCTGCTGCGCGACCTGATCTCCGACGACCCCGCGGTGAGCACTGCGGCCGCGACTCTCCTCGTCGACGAGGAGATGCTGCCGCCCGAGTGCTGGATCTCGGTGCTCGTAACGCTGGTCAGCTCGACGGAACGCGAGGACCTCCGAACCACCCTGCACGCTGTTCTCCGGCGCGCCGGCCGCCGCGCTACGCCGCTCGTCAGCCTGTCGATGGCGAGGGCCGGCGGGCATGGCGTCCTTCTCCTGGCCGGCCGGCGGGTTCCCGCGCCGGCGGAGCTGCGGGCCGTCGCGGAACAGGTGCGCGACGAGCTCATCAAGGCGCTCGGCGACAGCGCTGAGGTGCGCGTCGGAATCGGCCCGGTCGTAGCGGGCCCGAACGTCGCCTCGACCAGCGCGCGGCGGGCGCGCGAGGCGCTGGACGTCACGGTCAAGGTGAGCGGGTTCGGGTCGGTGACGGCGTGGGACGAGTTGGGCGTCTATCGCCTCCTCGTGCAGCTGCCGCTCGCCGACCTGCCCGCGGACGCCATCCCGGACGGCCTGCGCACGCTGATGGAGCAGGACGTCGAGGGCACGCTGCTCGAGACCCTCGAGATCTGGCTCGATGAGGGCTGCGACTCCCGGCGTACGGTGGCGCGGCTTCAGGTGCACCGCACGTCGCTCTATTACCGGCTCGGCCGGATCGAGGAGATCACCGGGATGTCACTCGATAGCGGCAGCGCCCGGCTCGATCTGCACCTGGGCCTGAGGCTCGCACGGCTCCAGGGGCTCCTCAGCAGATGATGAACGCCGGCTCAGCAACCCTCGACAACGGTCGGTGGCACCCGGCGCGGCGCGGCACAACACTGGTCCCATGAGCGTGACAGCAGATGCGGTTGTTGTCGGAGCGGGCGTGATCGGCTCCTCGATCGCCTTCGAGCTGGCC
>JBHEMB010000268.1:0-5244 GCA_046262855.1 Mycobacteriales bacterium
CGGTCGTCGGGCACGGGTCCCTCGAGGAGCTGGCCAAGACCGCGGTCCCCGACGCGATCAGGGCCACCGAGCGGCTGCAGCTACCGCCTGCGGCGAGCGAGCAGGAAGCGATCGCGGAGCTGCGCGCCCTTGCGGCGCAGAACACCGTCCAGGTTCCGATGCTCGGGCTGGGTTACTCCGGCACCTTCACGCCACCTGTCGTGCTGCGCAACGTCCTGGAGAACCCCGCGTGGTACACCGCGTACACGCCGTACCAGCCGGAGATCAGCCAGGGCCGGCTCGAGGCGCTGCTGAACTTCCAGACGATGATCGGCGACCTGACCGGCCTGCCGACGTCCAACGCGAGCCTGCTCGACGAGGGCACCGCGGCCGCGGAGGCGATGACGCTGTGCCGACGGCAGAGCAAGGCGCCTGCGGACGCGGTGTTCGCCGTTGACGACCAGTGCCACCCGCAGACGATCGCGGTCATCAGGACCCGTGCACTACCGCTTGGCATCGAGGTGCAAGCGGTCGATGTGTCGACAAGTCTGCCTAGCAACATCTTCGGGCTGCTCGTGCAGTACCCCGGAACGACGGGCCAGGTCCGGGACCTGAAGCCGCTCGCGCAGCACGCGCACGACAGCGGTGCGCTGCTCGTCGTGGCGGCCGACCTGCTCGCCCTCACGCTGCTCGAGAGCCCCGGCGACGCGGGCGCGGACGTGGCGGTGGGCACCAGCCAGCGCTTCGGCGTGCCGCTCGGGTACGGCGGCCCGCACGCCGGCTACATGGCGGTCCGGGCCGGCCTCGAGCGCGCCATCCCCGGTCGGCTGGTCGGCGTGAGCGTCGACGCCGAGGGGCACAAGGCCTACCGCCTCGCGCTGCAGACCCGCGAGCAGCACATCCGTCGGGAGAAGGCCACCTCCAACATCTGCACCGCCCAGGTGCTGCTCGCGGTCATCGCCGGCATGTACGCGGTCTGGCACGGTCCCGAGGGCCTCACCACGATCGCCCGGAGGACGCACCGGTACGCGGCGCTGCTCGCGCGGGCGCTCGGTGCGACCGGTGCCTTCTTCGACACCATCACCGTCAGCACGCCGCGGGCCGCGGCAGTGGTCGACCGGGCCCGCCAGGCAGGCGTGGACATGCGGCTCGTCGACGGTCACACGGTCGGCATCGCCACCGACGAGACGACCACCCGCGCCCACCTGGACCTGGTCGTCGAGGCCTTCGAGCTCCCCAAGCAGGACTGGGACGCGCTCGACAGCAGTACGCCGGAAGCGCTGCCCGAGGCGCTTCGCCGTACCAGCCCGTTCCTCACCCACGAGGTGTTCCGCAGCCACCACAGCGAGACCGCGCTGCTGCGGTACCTGCGCCGACTGGCCGACAAGGACCTGGCGTTGGACCGCTCGATGATCCCGCTGGGGTCCTGCACCATGAAGCTCAACGCCACCACCGAGATGGAGCCGCTGACGTGGCCGGAGTTCGGCGCCATCCACCCGTTCACGCCGACCGAGCACGCCCGCGGCTACCGGCAGCTGATCACCGATCTCGAGCGCTGGCTGTGCGAGATCACGGGCTACGACGCCGTGAGCCTGCAACCGAACGCCGGCTCGCAGGGGGAGCTTGCGGGGCTGCTCGCCATCCACGAGTTCCATCGGGCCGGCGGGCACGCCGAGCGTGACGTCTGCCTGATCCCGGCGTCAGCCCACGGCACCAACGCGGCCAGCGCGGTGATGGCGGGGCTGAAGGTCGTCGTGGTCGGCACGACGCCCCACGGCGATGTCGACGTCGAGGACCTCAAGGCGAAGATCGCCGAGCACAAGGACGACCTCGCAGCGATCATGATCACCTACCCGAGCACCCATGGCGTGTACGAGCATCAGGTCACGGAGATCTGCGGGCTGGTGCACGAGGCCGGCGGCCAGGTCTACGTCGACGGCGCGAACCTCAACGCACTCGTCGGCTTGGCGAAGCCGGGGAAGTTCGGCGCGGACGTCAGCCACCTCAACCTCCACAAGACCTTCTGCATCCCGCACGGCGGCGGCGGCCCCGGCGTCGGGCCGGTCGCGGTGCGCAGTCACCTGGCGCCCTACCTGCCGAACCACCCGCTCAACGACGAGTGCGGACCGGCCAGCGGTCCCGGTCCGATCAGCGCTGCGCCGTACGGCAGCGCCGGGATCTTGCCCATCAGCTGGGCGTACGTGCGGATGATGGGAGGCGACGGGCTCACCCGCGCCACCCAGGTCGCGGTCCTGTCGGCCAACTACATCGCCGCGCGGCTGCAGCCGCACTACCCGGTCCTCTACACCGGCCGCGGCGGGCTGGTCGCGCACGAGTGCATCATCGATCTCCGGCAGATCACCAAGGAGACCGGCGTCAGCGTGGACGACGTCGCCAAGCGGCTGATCGACTACGGGTTCCACGCCCCGACCATGAGCTTCCCCGTGGCCGGCACGCTCATGATCGAGCCCACGGAGAGCGAGGACCTGGCAGAGATCGACCGGTTCTGCGACGCGATGATCGCGATCAAGGCGGAGATCGACGACGTCGACGGCGAGGGCCGGGCGATCCTGGCCGGCGCTCCGCACACCGCGGCGAGCGTCATCGGGGAGCTGCCGTATGAGCGGGAGCGGGCGGCCTACCCAGCCGGCGTCACGAAGGCCACGAAGTACTGGCCGCCGGTGCGGCGCATCGACGGCGCCTACGGCGACCGGAACCTGATGTGCTCGTGCCCGCCCATGGACGAGCTCGACTAGCCGGTGCTGGCCCTGGGGCTAAGCGACGCGGCGGCAGAGCGGGCGGTGCGGCGCCACGACCTGACGGTCGGGCAGCAGCTCCCCGGTGTCGTCGAACACGACGACGCCGTTGCAAAGGAGGTTCCAGCCCTGCTCGGGGTGCGCACTCACGACGCGGGCCGCGTCATGGTCGGCGGCATCGGCCGGCGGGCAGGTGGGGTAGTGCGTGCACTTCATCGTGCTGCTTCTTCTTCGTCTCGGTGCTATCTGGGTGTCTGCTTCGGCGCTGACTGGCTTGCTCCTGCTAGATGTGTCGGTAGTCACAACCTCCCACTGAAGCCAACCAGCGTCAGCAGCTTTGAGTAACGCTGTGGACTCAGACACCGAAGGTGACGCTGGTGTTCCCGGCCGGCCAGGCCAGTGGCGCGGCGGCCTGGTCGAAGTGGACCGCCTCGAGACCGGGAACCCCGCCGAGCTCGGCGGTTTCCTGGACGCCCACGGCCTGGGCGGCGAGCCGGGGCAGCAGCGCGGGGACACTGCAGTCGGCCTCCTGATCGGCGCGGTCGGCTGTGCCCGGCTGGGCGCGGTGCCGGAAGGGCGCCCGAGTCCCGTCGCGGTGCCAGAGGTGGTCGCGGTGGCCTACCGGCGAGGGGACGCGGTGCCGCGCGCGACCAGGGGTGCGACGGTCGGGGACTGGATGCCGAGCTGGAGCGACGACCAGCACGCCGCTGCCGTCGAGGAGGTCCGGCATGCGATCGCCCGCGGGGACGTCTACCAGGCCAACGTCGTCGGGCACCGGTCGGCGCCGTTCCGGGGTGACCCGCTCGCGGTGGCGGCCGCCGTCGCCGGGCTGCCAGGAGCCAGGTACGGCGGGATGCTGGCGGGTGCGGGCTGGGTGGTCGCAAGCGCGTCGCCGGAACAGCTCGTCCGGGTCGGGGGGTCACGGGTGACGACGGTTCCGATCAAGGGCACCGATCGCGACCGTGACGCGCTGCGGCGCAGCCGCAAGGACCGGGCCGAGCACGTGATGATCGTCGACCTCGAGCGCAACGACCTGGCGCGCATGACCGTCCCGGGCTCGGTCGTCGTCGAGGAGCTGTACGTGACGGCCGAGTGGAACGGGCTGTGGCACGCCAGCTCGACAGTGGCCGGGGAACTGGTACCGGGGACGACGTCCATGGACGTGCTTCGTGCCGTCGCGCCCGGGGGTTCGGTCACCGGCGCGCCGAAGCACGCAGCGTGCCAGCTGCTGGCCGCTCTCGAGCCGGTCGGCCGGGGCGTCAGCATGGGCGCCTTCGGCTTCTGCTGGCCCGGCGGTCTCGACGTCGGCCTCACGATCAGGACGGTCGCGGCCGCTGACGGCCGGGTGCACCTGTGGGCGGGCGGCGGCATCACCTGGGGCAGCGATCCCGGCAGCGAGGTCCGTGAGGCGCACGCCAAGGCCGCGCCGGTCGTCGCGGCGTTGGCTCAGGTGCGCCCGTCCTCCTCCTGAGCGCGGTGCAGGGTGTCCGAGCGCGGCGCCCAGCCGGCCCGCAGCACCGCGAAGCCGGCCTCCTCGTAGGCCTCGCACACGTCGAGGTCGTCGTCGACCACGACGGCGACCGTGCGTCCAGCGGCGAGGTCCTGGAGCAACCTGAGCTTCGCCTGCGCGGCCGGCCGGTGGTCACCGTTGCGGCGCATCGAGAGCCGGCCGCGAGGCAGGCCGTGGGCCCGCAGCCAGCGCTCCGTGTCGGGCCGGCACCACTCCGGACGCCCTGTGACGTAAGCGATCTCGCAGTCCTTCGCAGCCTCGAGCGCGAGCTCACGGCCTTCCTCGTGTACGCCGTCCTTCGGCGCTGCGCCGAAGAAGGCCGACCAGTCCTTGCGACGTCCCTCGAGGTGGTGGACCCGGTGCCGGACGTCGGCCAGCACCCCGTCGATGTCGAACACGGCCAGCGGCCGGGCCTCTTCGGCGTTGGTCACCCGGCCGCGCCGAGGGCCTTGCGGGCGACCTGCTCCACGTCGGCAAGGCCGACCCGCAGCCCGTCGAGCTCCGTCGTGAGCTGCGCCAGGTCCTGCGGTGTCGGGTCGAGCAGGCCGACGGTGTTGGCCGTCGCCGACAGCTCGGCGACCCGCGCCACCAGTCCCTCGAGCCCGAGAGCCGACGCCTGCAGCCGACCGTCCAGGGCCTGGCCCGCCTGCTGCAAGCGGTCCCGAACGGCGAGTCGGTCCCGGACCGCCTGGAAGGACGCCTGAGCCGACGCGTCGCCGGGCGCGTGCGAGGCGGCGGCCTGCAGCTGGGCGGCCTCCGCGTCCAGCCCGGGTGCGTCGACCCGGGACATCGCGGCCATCACAGCGGCCGCCTGGCCGCCGAGGCGCTGCATGTCGGTGAGGATTCCGCGGGCCTCCTCAGCGGCGTGCCGCACCGCCTCGTCTGTTGCCGTCGTACTCCCGGCGTGCCGGGACATGTCCTCCAGGCTGCGGGTCGCAGCCTCCGCCCGCTTCAGCCAGTCGAAGGCCGGCGTCCCGTACCGGGGCCGGGCTGGTGGGG
>JBHEMB010000269.1:0-2909 GCA_046262855.1 Mycobacteriales bacterium
CGAGCCGCTGCTCGGCCAGGTCGACCCGGTGCTCGGCTACTGACTCAGGCGCTCACCACGCGTGCGGGCGCGGCCCGCCGCCCGTGACCTGGATGACCTGGCCGCTGACGTAGCGCGCCGCATCGGAGGCCAGGAACACGACGACCTCCGCGACGTCGTCGGGCAGGCACGCGCGCCCGGCAGCCGCGCCTTGCGCCATCGCCTCGAGCAACTCGGGCGCGAGCACCTGCTTCATCATCTCGGTGACGACCAGCCCAGGTGAGACGACGTTGCTGCGGACACCCTGCGAGCCGTACTGCGCGGCGATGTAGAGCGAGTGCGTCTCCAGCGCCGCCTTGAGGCAGCTGTAGGCGGTCTTGCTGCCGGTCGCGGCTCGCACGGCCTCGGTCGACATGTTCACGATGGAGCCGCCTCCGGTCTGCAGCATCGCCGGGACGCCGTGGCGAGCGGCCCAGACGGCGCTCATGAGGACCATGTCGAAGGCGTTGTGCCACACCTCGTCTGCGGTCTCGACCGCGTCCTTGTCGTCGTTGTTCATGGCGACCGCATTGTTGTGGAGCACGTCCAGCCGGCCGAACGTGGACATCGCGGTGTCGACCAGCCTCCGGACGTCGCTCTCGGAGCGGACGTCGGCGTGCACGGCCACGGCAGCATCGCCAAGCCGCTCCGCCACCGCCTCCGCCGTGTCCCGGTTGATGTCCGCGACCACGACGCGGCCCCCTTCAGCCACCATGAGCTCAGCGGTCGCGGCGCCGATGCCCGCGCCGCCGCCCGTGATGATCGCGACCTTGCCGTCAAGCCGTGCCATGGACGAAACACCTCCCGATCAGTCGAGCATAGTGACTACTATAGAGGGCGGTCCAGTGCCTCGCTGGCCGTCCGCGTCCGCTGTCTGCTACTCCCACGCGAGGCGCAACGTCTGCCTCGGCAGGAGGACGCCCTTCAGGTAGACCGAGTGGATCGCGCGGGTGTTGCGGACGTCCTGCGTCGGGTCCGCGTCGAGCACGAGGAGGTCGGCGCGCTTGCCGACCTCGATGACGCCGCGATCCCGCAATCCCAGCATCTGCGCGGGCAGGAGGGTCCCTGCGCGGAGCACGTCACCAGGGGGCATGCCCGCCCGGGCCATCATCTCGAGCTCGCGGTGCTCGGCCACCCCGAAGAACTGGGCCATCAGGCCGGTGTCCGCGGACAGCAGGACCCGTACCCCCGCCTGGTGCAGGCTGCGGAGCCCCTCCTCCGTGGTCGCGTGCTCCTCCGCCAGCCGGTCCTTCGCCTCTGCGGAGATGCGCGCGATCCGCTCGTGCACGCGCTGTGCGTCCCGATCCGGGACGCTCTGCCGCACCCACGGCTCGTCAAGCCAGTCGGTCGAGCTGATGAGCGCCCCGGTGATGCCCAAGGAGCTGAAGACGAACACGTCCCGCTCGAGCAGCAGGTCGATCAGCTCCTGATCGGTGCGCGGCGCCCGTACGAGGTGCGCCAGGCCGTCGACACCGGCACGGACGACGCCCTTGGCGTCGTCGAGGTCGAAGATGTGGGCGATGACCCGCAGGCCATGCCGGTGCGCCTCGTCGATGATCGCCGCGTAGACATCTGGCGCCAGCTTTGCCTTCGTCCCGTGCCGCTCGTCGACCCAGAACTTGATGACATCCGGTTCCTTCGCCGCGAGCCGCCGGACTGTGGCACGTGCGTGCTGGACGTCGTCGACCTCCTGAATGACGTCGGCGGCGAAGAACGGGCCGCCGTTGGCCTCGCCCGGAGTAGGCGCCGCCAGACCGGATCCGGCCGAGAGCAGCTGTGCGAGCGGTTCCTGCAGCCGGCCACGAGCCTGGTCGTTCCGGATGGTGAGCTCCACGTCGTCTCGGTCGGTGCCCAGCGACTGGAAGGTCCCCACGCCGTAGTAGGCAAGCCGGCGGAGGTGGTCGACCACGTTCTCGCGTGAGAAGTTCGACGCCTCGGAGACACCGTCCTTCAGGTATCCGATGTGGCCGTGTGGATTGACGAGCGCGGGCATGGCGGTCTTGCCCGTCAGGTCGACGACCTGGCTGGGCTCCGGAGGCAGCAGGGCATCGGGCGCAGCGAGCGCGGTGATGATGCCGCCACGCAGGTGGAGCACGGCCGAGTCGAGCACGCGGCCATCACCGACCACGACACGGGCACCGCTGAGGACCTGGATCGGCTCGCTCACTACGGGGCCCCTGAAGGCAGGCCGGAGCCGGTGGACAGGTCGGGCCCGCCGAGCAGGCCGTACTCAGCTGCTTTGCGCCGCACCTCGCCGATGCCCATGAGCTCGTCGAAGTGCCGAAGCGCCGCGAGGGTCTCCCAGTCCGCCTCGACGGGTCGGTCGAGGGGCTGTCGCGCCAGCAACGAGTAGGCACTGGCGAGGGCCAGCTGGGCGCTGAGCTGAGGCATGCCGTAGTAGAGGATCACGGCGGCGCCGAGGCGGTGCAGCTCCGCCACGCTCGTGCCCGGCATGTTGCAGGACACGACTGGGACCTTCGCTTCGGTGCGCAGGGTCAGCCAGTCGTCCTCGCCCAGCCGGCCGGCGACGAAGACCGCGTCCGCGCCGGCGGCCTCGAAGGCGAGCAGGCGCTCGACCGCCGCCGCACCGCCCAGCGTCGTGGAGCAGTCCGTGCGGGCGACGACCACGAAGTCCTCGCTGCGGCGAGCGTCCAAGGCGGCCTTGATCTTGTCCACCGCAGCAGCGGTGGTCAGCACCGTCGGCGTGGCCGTCACGTGCTTGCCGAACTCGTGGTCCTCGATGTGCGCGCCGGCGGCGCCGGCCTGCTCCAGGACCCGCACGCTTCGCGCAACCTGCAGCGGGTTGCCCCAGCCACCCTCGGCGTCGACGAGGACGGGCACGCCCGCGATCGGCCCGAGCCGGCGTACCTGGTCGGCGACGTCCTCGAGCC
>JBHEMB010000270.1:0-2739 GCA_046262855.1 Mycobacteriales bacterium
CGCGGGCGCCTTCTTGGCCGGCGCCTTCGTCGCGGTCGTCGGCTTCGCGGGCGCCTTCGTCGCGGGCGCCTTCTTCGTGGGCGCCTTCTTCGCGGTGGTCGGCTTCGCGGTCGTCTTCTTGGCGGTGGCCTTCTCGGCCAGGGGCTGGGCAGGCTTGCTGCCGGAGGTCGTCGACTCCTTGGCGGGGGCCCTCGTCACGGCGGGCGGAACGGCAGCCGCTGCTGTCGGGACCTCTGGCTCGCCAGGGATGTCGGGGGCCGGGTGGGCAGCCGGCTTCGGGGCGTTGTCCCCGGTTTTGGCAGCGGACTTCGGCGCGGCTGCTGGGACCGGGGGGGTCGTTCCCGGCCGAGGCGCGGGTGGGGGTGCGACCCGCGGCGCCGCCAGCTGTGCCGGTTGCGGCGAGCTCGCGGCGGCCCTGGCCTGGGCCGCGGTGACCGTGGCGGCGGCGAGGGCGGCCAGCTGCTCGGCCTGCAGTGCGGACTGCTCGCGCTGGACCTTCGTCTGGGCGACGACCTGGGCGGCTGCTTCGACGGCCGCCTGCTCGGCCCGCGCGACCGCGGCGATGGCGTCCGCACGCTGGAGGGTTGCCTGCTCTGCCACGGCGTCGACCGCGGAGGCCAGTGACGTCCGCGCCTCCTCGACGCCGCCGGCTGCCCGGCTGACCTCGGCGATGACCGCATCGAGCTGCGCGCGGATCTCGGCGCGCACCTCGGTGACGACGGCGTCGGTGCTCGCCTTGGCTGCCGCGGCCGCCTGGTCGACGCGCGACGGCCAGTCACCGTGCAGGGTCTCGACCGAGCGACGGACGTCCTCGAGTGCGGTGGTCAGCCCCGCGAGCCGTTCGCCGGTGTCGCGGGTTGCCGCGGCGCTGGACAGCGCATGCGCCGACACGTCTGCGAGCCGCTGCGTGGTCGTGACGTGGTGTGACTCGATCCGGTCGAGCAGCGCCTCGTGGTTGTGCCGAGCGGTCTCGGTGACCGCCGTGGACGACTCGTCGAGCGCCGCGCGGACGGACTGCGCCGAGGCACTGACGGCGATGGCGACGCGCTCGCGCACGCCGTCGAGGGCGGCGTGCAGCTCGGCCCGGGCGGCGGCCTCGGAGGCGGCAGCCGCCGCCGACCCGGCGACAATCTCGTCGATCCGGGGCCCGAGGGCAGCGACCTCGCCTGCGACGTCCTCGCGAACGCTCTCCAGTGCCTGCACGACCTGCGCGCGGGTCGCTTCGACCGTCGTCTCCACCGAGAGCTGCAGGGCATCGCTACGGGCCGTCAGCTCCTCGCCGCGAGCGGCTTGCTGAGCGTGCAGCTCAGCATTGGAGACGAGCAGCCGCTCGGCCACGTCGTCGAGGTCGGTGGTGATCTCCTCGCGCACGAGCGCGAGCGCGCTCGCGATCCGGGCGTCCACCGCTGCGGTCGCCGCGGCCTGCTCGCGCCCTGCCTCCCGGACCGCCTCGACGAGCATCGCGACCTGGTTGCGCGTGGCCTCCTGCTCGGCACCGGCCCGTACGAGGACGTCGAGCAGCTCGCGTCGCAGCGCCTCGTTGCGCTGCCGGGTGGCATCGACGAGCTGACTCGAGAGGTTGTCGAGCCGGGCCTCGGTGACATCGCGCAGCCGGGCGACGATCCGCTCGACCTGCTCCCCCGAGACAGCATCGACCCGGTGCTCCACCGACGTCATCGTCACGGCCATGTCGCGAAGCTGGTCGCGGACGACCGTGATCCCGTCGCGGGCGACCGACTCCAGCCGCTCGGCGAGGGCGTCCATGGTGTCCTCGAGCACGGCGAGCCGCGACTCGAGCGACCCGCGGGCCTCGGCGAACTGGGACTGCGTCGCCGCCGCCGCGTCGACCTGCTTCTCGAGCGCGGCTCCCACGGTCCGCCGTACCTCGGAGGCGACCGCCTCGACCCGGGTCCCGACCGACTCCGCGAGCTTGCCGGTCAGCTCGTCGAGCTTGGCTCCCGTCCGGACGGGGACGAGCTCCAGCCCGTCACGGACCTCCCGGGACAGCACGGGCAGGTCGCTCTTGACGTCGTCAACCCGGCTGCCGACGACCTCCACCCGGTTGACCAGGTCAGCGACGCGGCGCGCGAGAGTCCCGGTCTCGGTGCGGCTCGCGGCCACGGCCCCGGTCAACCGGCCGGACATGCCGTCCACGTCGGTGCGCACCGAGCCGAGCTCGCTGCGCAGTGACACCAGGTCACCGCGCAGGGCGGCGATCTCGCCGCGCACGGCCGCGAGTGTCGCCGTCGCGCCCGTCGGCTCTGCTACCGGCTCGGGACCTGCCTCGGCCGCCAGCTGCTCGATGCGGCGCGACAGGACATTGGGCTCCATAGCCGGAGCGTATTAGGGGAGTACAGGCAGCGGCGCACGGCGCGCTGCACGCAACCGCTCATCGGGGACGCCGCCGTACAGCGTGGTGCGCTGTCGGGGGGTCCGATTCGCTGTCCGAACCATCGACTCGAGCTCCTCCACCGACTTGCGGGAGCCGTGCTCCGAGCCGGCCATCCGGCTGATGGTCTCCTCCATCAGCGTGCCGCCCAGGTCGTTCACACCACCCGCGAGCACCTGGTGGCACTGCTCCACGCCGAGCTTCACCCACGAGGCCTGGATGTTGTCGATGGCTCCGTGCAGCACCAGCCGGGCTGCGGCGTGCACGGCGCGGTTGTCGCGCAGCGTCGGTCCGGGACGGGCCAAGCCGGCGAGGTAGAGGGGCGCGCTGGTGTGCACGAACGGCAGCGG
>JBHEMB010000271.1:0-10144 GCA_046262855.1 Mycobacteriales bacterium
ACCTCCTGCTCGCACCTCGCGGCCAAGCCGCGTGGCGCCTCGTCGGCTCGCGCGCGCAGCGGTTGCCCGAAGGCCAGGTGCACCCGTGGCCGACCAGGGGCGGGCCAGGAACGGCCGCGCGGCATGGCGACGAACGAGCCGCGGACGGCCACCGGGACGATGGGCACGCCGGCCTGCAGCGCAAGGTGCGCGGCGCCGACCCGGAAAGGTGCGGTCCAGCCGTCGTGGCTGCGGGTGCCCTCCGGGAAGACGACGAGCGTCCACCCGTCTTCCAGCAGCCGTCCGGGTGTGCTCGACGGGTGACCGCCGTGACGCTCGATGGGCACGGTGCCGAAAGCGATCGCGGTGCCCGTGCCCCGCCACCACGAGTCGAAGAAGTAGTCAGCTGCGGCCGCAACTGCGGTGTGCTCGCGGACCGAGGCGGGCAGCGCGGTGAGAAGGGCCGCGGTGTCCAGGTGCGACGCGTGGTTCATGACCACCACGGCGCCCTGCTCCAGTGCCTCCAGACATGCCTCGATCCCGGTGACCTGCAGCCGGACCTGCGAGTGCACCAGGGGAGTGAGGCCCGTCTTCTGCACCACCGCTCGTACGGCCCGGACGAACGACGTACGGGCCCAGTCGGTCGAGGGCTCCTTCGGCGGCGCAGCATGCGGCCGGTGCGGCAGGGCAGAGCCCGGAACCGGTCTGGCCGAGGAGAATCCCCGCCTCATCGCACGTCGGCCAGCGCATGCGGAGGCGAGTGCAGGTAGCTGATGGACGGCGCGGGGCCGACGGTGTCCTTCGACATCTCGAGGGCGTCCATCATCGTCGACGCGGCCCGAAATCCCATGCGCTCCACGGCTTTGCGGTGCGCGCCGACCCAGATGACCTCACCCAGGTGGTCGAGCGCGTGGGCTCCCCAGTACCACATGTAGAACGGGTGCACGCCGTGGTAGGCGTGGCTCGTGCGGTACAGGTGGATGTACCAGGGATCCGTCGCGTACTGCTTCTCGAAGCGCTCGGAGATGACGACGGGGTCGGTTGACTCCGTCAGCACCTCCTCGAAGAAGTCGACGTAGCTCGGGTGGTGCAGCTGGTCGAACTCCCACGGCACCGGATGGTGCAGGATCAGCGCGCCGCCCTTCCGGACGAGCGGCTTGTTCCGGTACATGTTGAAGAAGTAGCCGAGTCCCAGGCACATCGCGAGGATCGGGTTCATCGCCGTGCTGTTGACGTTGTAGGGGCACAGGTACGGCAGGCCGATGACGAGAACGTCGGTCTGACCCTGCACCTCCACCAGCTGCTGACGGTGCACGTTGGCGACGGTCAGCTCGTGCACGGGCTCGACGGCGCCTGCCTGAATGGACGTGACTCCGTAGTCCGCGGTCAGGTCCCTGAAGACCTTCTTGCGCAGCCGTGTCGGTGCCGCGTCCAGGCCCCGCTTGACGCCGTGGAACAGCGCAGTGTCCTTGGGGCTCCACTCCCACTCGCGCTTGGTGAGGAACGAGTACGCGCTGGGGAAGGCCTGGTTGTTGAGGGTCGTCTCGATCTGGAAGACCCGGACATGCTCCTGCAGCACATGGCCCATCCGCCAGGCGCTCGAGTGCAGCTCCGACTTCTTGGGATCCATGAACGAGGTGCTGTGCAGCATCGTCTGCGGGTTGTGGTGGTGCCGTAGCGAGTTGTAGGACGCCAGCCCGATTGCCGTGCTCTTCCAGCCACCGTCCATGGCGACGAGGTTGACGTTGACGTAGACGATGAGGTCGGACGTGGCCGCTCGCTTGTTGACCTCGACGTCCTCGTCGAGGCTGGTCGTCCCGAGGTGGAGGAGGTTGTCACGGTCCTCCGCATCGTGGTTGGTGAGGGCGTGCGGCCAGAAGCTCTTGAAGACCCGCGACCCGACGATCCGCTCGATCTCGGGACCGGTCATCCGCCGGTGCAGGGCGTTGGCCACCACCAGCTCGACGTCGTCGACACCCGCAGCCGCAGCCAGCTCCAGCACCTGCTCGATCACGAGCTGTCGGACGTCGGGTGTCTGCATCGGCGGCAACGGCAGCGACAGGTCGTCGAACGCGATGGTGAGCCTCATGTCGGCGCGCAGCAGCACGCGCAGCGGCTCGGAGTCGACCGGGTTCTCGAGCGCATCGGCGATCGCGGCACGCAGGTCAGGGAGCGCCGGTAGCGACTCAGGTGGGTAGATCACCCTGGTACCCAAGGGAAAGCGCTCCAGGCCGAAGCCCTCACCCTTGTGCACGAGCAGCGGCGGGGTCCGCTCGTCCACCTCCAGCACGAAGCCCGGACGACTCACGCGGCAGCTCCTGTTCTCAGGTCGAAGCCGACCTTGGTGACACCGAGCGCACCGGCGGAGGACGCCTCGTCGAGCGCCTCCCGCCAGCGTCCCAGCGGGTGGAACGAGGTGACCAGCGCTCCGAGCCGCTCGTCGCCGAGCAGCCGCAGCGCAGTCGCGAAGTCGTCACGTCCCGTCGCGTACGCCCCGACGAGCTCGAGCTCGCGGAACCACACCGGCGTCAGGTCGACCCCGGCCGGCATACCGGCAAGGACGACGCGGCCACCGGCCCTTGTCGAGCGCAGCGCGAGGTCGAGACCGGCTCGGGTACCGGTGCACTCGACCGCCACGTCGACCCCGCCGAGCAAGAAGTCATGGCCGCGCTCCGGTGACAGCACGACGGCTCCTGTTGCGCGCCGGACATCCCTGACCGCCTCGTCGGGCCGGACGACCGCATCCGCGCCGAGCTCGCGCGCAAGGGCTGCCTGCCGCGGGTGCTTGGCCACGGCGGTGATCCGGCCGGCGTCGGTGAGGACGCGCATCGCCAGCAGGGTGAGCAGGCCGACGGCACCCCCACCGACCAGCAACACCGATGCACCGGCGGCGCAGGCGGTCCGGCGCGCGACATGCACCGAGCAGGCCAGGGGTTCGGTGAGGACCGCTCGCTCGTCGGGCAGCTCGTCGGGTACGGCGTACAGCTGCGAGGGGTGCGCCACGAGCTCGGACGACCAGCCGCCGCCGGTGTCGGCGCAGAAGCCCGTCTGCAGCCCTGGGCTCACGTGGCCGAGGGTGACGCGGGCGCAGCGGCCGCTGTCGCCGTCGGCGCACGACGGGCAGGGGGTGAGCCCACGGGCCACGCATCCGAGCACAGGGTCGAGCACGACCCGGCTGCCGGCGGCAAGGCCCGGGCTGTCGTCGAGCGTCTCGGCGAGCACCTCATGGCCAGGTGTGAAGGGCAGCGAGACCAGCGGCGAGAAGTAGAGCGACGAGCCGCCGGAGACAGTCGCCAGGTCGCTGCCGCAGATGCCGGACAGCCTGGTGCGCAAGCGAACCCAACCCTCCGGGGCCGCGGGTGCAGCCTTGTCGGCCAGCCGGACCGGCGCCGTGCCAGCCGCCCAGGGGATCCTCCCCGCGAGCGTGCGCGCCGCGAGGTACCGAGGCACCGAGCGGTACACCTCGAGCGCCTTCACCGGGCACCCACCGCAAGCAGCCGCGCCGCACCAGGCGTCGAGCGCCACCGCTCCACCGGCCACTTCTCACGGGCGGCGACGCGGGCGAGCTGCCGGTCAGGGTTCACAGCGACGGGATGGCCGACGGCCCGGAGCATCGGCAGGTCGCTCGCCGAATCGGCATAGCCGTGGCTCGCGCGCAGGTCCCACCCGTCGACGTGCGCCCGTCGCACCAGCCAGGCGGCCCGCGCGTCCCCCGTGGCGGGCGGGGCGGCCAGCCGGCCCGTCGCTCGGCCGTCGGGTCCGACCTGCAACGTGGCCGCGAGGATCTCGTCGAACAGCGGGGCGATGGGTCGGGCGAAGACGTCGAGCGCGCCCGTGACGAGCACAGTGCGGTGACCTGCGGCGCGGTGCTCGCGGACGGTGCGAAGGGCGGCGGCGGAGACCTTGGACAGCACTGCCCCGGCGACCTCCTGGTCCACCAGCGCGGCCAGTGCCTCGAGGTCGGCTCCGTCGTACATCTCTGCGGTACGGCGCACGACCTGGCCGCGGTTGCGCCGCTCCGCAGACAGGATTCCCGGCAGGGCGCGCGCGACAGCTGCGAGCTCGCGAGGCCAGCGGCCCAACGGCGCGTCGGCCAGCTTGGCCCAGAGCAGCGCCTCGACGACCGTCGCGGGCAGCAGCGTGCCGTCCATGTCGAAGGCGGCGACGGCCCGACCGCTCGGGTGTGCCTGCACCGGCACGCGCGACGGCGGCGGGTGCTCAGGGAGCTCGGCAGACCACCGCAGCAGCGAGGTCACGGTCGGGCAGTGCAGGTCCACCAGGTAGTGGCGCCAGTCCACGACCTCCGCGTCGAAGCCGAAGACAGCCTGGTCCTCGGGGTCGAGCCGCTCGTGCAGGGCCAGCGTGTTGTCGTCGGCGTACACGAGCTCGGCACAGGCGTAGTCGCGGTACAGGTCGAACAGCTTGCGCACCCGCTTCAGCCGGTTCTCGAGGTCGTCGAGCTGTCGGATCGCGGTGCGGAGCCGACCGATGGGTGGCAGGCTTCCCAGCGCTCGGTCGAGCGTGCGATGTGCGCGCTCCGCGAGCTCGAGACGCCGGGCGATCGCAGCATCTCCGGGGAAGACCCACTCCGGCACCGTGATGTGACCGCGGCTGCGCTGTGGCAGCGGGCTCACGGTGAAGTACTCGCGCACGAGGGCGTAGAGGGTCGCGACGCGAAGCGGGTTCCGGGCGCTCGAGCCGACCTGGTAGTAGGCGCACTGTCCGGGCGGCGGGGGGGATGCGGCCATCGCGAGCATCGCTCCGGTAACGAGGTCCACGGGGATGATGTCGATGGGGGCGTCGGTGGGGCCGGGGAAGTCCGGCAGCTCGCCGCGGCCGTAGCTCAAGATGACCGGCTCGGCCATCTTGAAGCCCTCGATCCAGCCCGGGTACGGCCGCTCCAGGGCGCTCTCGATGATGGTCGGCCGGCAGATCGACAGCGGGACGCCCCAGTCCGCGCAGAGCTCCTCGACTGCCCGCTCCGCCAGGGCCTTTGTCATCGTGTAGCAGTCGGCCCAGCCCAGCGAGCGGGCACGTTGCCGACCGGCCTCGACGAGCCGCTTGCCCACCCAGCGCAGCCGGAGCCGCTCGGTTTCGGTGGCCACGGCCTGCGGTCCGGCAACGGCCAGTGGCGCTGCCTCGCCCCTGAGCCGGTCGAGCAGGTCGGGGTCGCGGCTGTCCACGTCGGCCCGCTCGGCGAGCTGCTCGGCAGCCAGCTGCTCGGCCTGCCAGGACAGTGTGTGCGGGTGCCGGCCCTCGGGGACCCAGCCGGAGCGCAGACCCGCGACGTAGGCCGTGGAGACGTGCACGACGTGAGGCGTCACGCCGGTGGCGCGCACGGCCTCGAGCAGCTCGAGAGTGCCCAGGACGTTGGTGCGGAAGCCCTCGTGCAGCGGCGGGTCGAAGCTGACCTCGCCGGCGCAGTGGACCACGACGTCGATGTCGTCCGGCAGCTCCCCGAGCAACCGGCCCAGCTCACCCTCGACGACCCGTACCCGGTTCCCCAGCCATCCGTCCACGGTCTGAGCGCCCAGCCGCTCACGCAGCGGTCCGAAGGCGGGCTTCGACAGCAGCTCCCGGACGCGGACCTCAGCCGTCTCGCCGGGAGCGCTCCGTACCACCAACGTCACGCGGGTGCCAGGCAGGTCCGCCAGCAGCCGCTCCAGGAACGCCTGGCCCACGAAGCCCGTGGCACCGGTGAGCAGGACGTGAGTCCCTGACAACCGCTCCTGCAGCCGCATGCCTGGCAACCTAGCCAACCGCCGTCCGTCAGGCATCCGGCGGCATGGCGGAGATGCCGTAGCGTCGAGCCTGTGACCAACCGTCTCGCCGGGTCGACGAGCCCGTATCTCCTGCAGCACAAGGAGAATCCCGTCGACTGGTGGGAGTGGGGACCCGAGGCCTTCGCCGAGGCCGCGCGGCGCGACGTACCCATCCTGCTGAGCATCGGCTACGCCGCCTGCCACTGGTGCCAGGTCACACTCTCGTGCGTGTCAACCGTCGCGCGATCGTCGTTCACGCTCAGAAACAGGCCATTTGCCGCGTCCTGTGTCACATCGTGACGCAGGTTCTCGGCAACTCGTCTGTCTAACTCGTCTGTCTAGACGGTCGGCCGGGTGGGCCTGGCAGCGATCCGGTGGCGCTGGCCGGGATGGGTGTTCGTGCGCCATGACAGCAGACCTGTCACGGTTCGTGTTCGGCGTGGGGGCTGTGAAACTCATCCGCCCAACTCAAGGCTGTCGATCGGGGGGACTCGAACGTCGCACGCTCGCCATGGTCGCGCCCCAGCTCGTGCCACGTCACGTCCCGACGTGCGGTGTCGAGGCGTAAGGGCCATGTCCCTTGCTGCTGCCAAACCGTGGGTACGGCGACCTCCGACGGCGGGTGAGGTAACGGCACCTACCGTTGGTCTCCCCGCTTCTCCTGACGCCGCTTCTTCCAGCCGGTCTGGGCGGGACCGCCCACCACGGTCAGGATTACCAACCAGAGGGTCCCTACGGCGGCGGCAGGCCACCAGCCCTTGTAGATGAACCTGGTAAGCGCGCCCACCCCAACCACCGCCAAGGCCACCGCGAGCGGCCAGACGTGGCCCTGACCTCGCATCTTCGCCCGCTCCTGGCGGAACCAGTCCGCTGAGAAGGGGCGCATGTCCAGAGAGTAGGGCCGGCTCCCGCGCTCCGCACCGGCGCTCTGATCACGCCAGTCCGATGAAGACCGCAACCACCAGCACCACCGCGAGGCCAGCGCAGATTTTCAGTACAAGCTTCTCGGCACCCGGATTTGAGCCTCGCAGCGCGTGGCCATGCTCTCCGGCCTTCTGGTGCGCCCGGTCGTGGACGACGGACCCGCAGATCATCAGCGCTAACGCGCCACCAGCGACCGCGGTTTGCATGAGTGGTCCCGATATCGCGCCCACGACGAAACACGCGGGTACTAGGACAGCACCGGACAGCCACAGGGGGAAACCGGGACCGGGCTTGTAGACAGCGCTCACGCTGCCTCGGTACCCCACCCTGAACTCTGCGAACTATCCGCACTGCCCCTTCTCCGGCCCGGCCGGAGCGTAGGGCTGGCTGGCTGCCGCGTACCAGCATGAGTCGCGGAAGCCATGGAGTTCCCGGTGGCTATCGTCTGCAGTGTGAAGCCACACGTCCGGAGCACGTGGTGGCGAAGGCTGCGACCCGACTTCCGCATGCCAGGCGCCACGCCTCCCACAGTGCCCATGTCGCCGCCACCCGTCTTCACGGACGTCCCGGTAGAGGCGGCCAAGGAAGTCGCCACAGAGCAGGACGCACAGCGGCGAGTAAGGAGCAGCGAGTAAGGCCGGTTCTCAGGTGCGATGAACTACCCGCCGGGGCCCTTCAGTAAAGGCGGACGCCAGGAGCCGTAGCGGGAGGAATGTGGCTGATGCCATGATCTCGGCAACCCAGGGGAGCCAACGTGAGCCGCAACCAGATCCTCGCAATGTCATTGCTCTGCTGCGCATTCGGAGGCCTGGCTCTGGCGGGCCCCTCCGACATCCGCACCGCCGCGTATGCCGTGAACATTGCCCTTGCGATCGGGTGCTTCTTCGTGGCTGGCCGGGACCTCAAGGCCCGGGGCTGGGCTCTCGGCTACTTGTTCGCCGGGGCCTACGTCCTTCCGCTGATCGGGCTCATCGTTTACTTCGCTCTAAGCGACAGGCCAAGGGTCGACAGCGCCGCGTTCGGCTGACAAGGGCCGGCTCTTGCCGGCAGGCAAGGGCTGGCTCTCAGTGGTTCGCGGTCCGAGCCCGCGTCAGTGACGAAAGCGACTTCTGGCCTGGTACTCAGCGGCCGCTGCGACCATGCCGGAAGAACGCGATAGCAACGGCCACGACAACCAGGATTATGACAAGCCACCAGGGCTGGTCGGTTCCACAACCGCCCGTGCAAACGCCTACAGCCACAAGTGCGGTAGCCATCACAGCCTCCTGTTCACCTGGAACTTGAAAACGGTGACGGCCATGGCAGCCAGGCCGCAGATTATGGCGGGCCACGACAGTTCGGAGTTGTTGGTGGCAAAGCCATAAATGGCAATCAGCGGCAGGACAAGGGCCAGAAAGCCAATCGGCAGCCGGTATGAGATCGGGGCTGGTCGGCTAGCCGCGTCCTTGATGAGTTGCCGGCGCCTGGCGTCCATGGGCAGTCTGTTCCCGTCAGGCGGCGGCCCTAGTCCTGGACGGTGCCCAGGTTGGTGACTAGGACCGGGTAGCGGGCGGCTAGTGGCAACGTCGCTCGCTGGGTAGAACGAAGGTCATGACTGGTCGCGTACCCCTCTATGGGCGGCTTTTCGAAGCGATGGGAGCGGGATCATTCGCGGACCGTCAAGCCCGCGGTCTCCTCGTCATCGGGTTCGGCTTCGTCATCGGGTGGCTGGCGGGCTCTCTCGTCGGCAACGCGGGCCGGGGCATGTCCGTCGGCACGACCATCGGCCTTGCCCTGGCTGTCTTCCTACGCCTGAGCGCGTCGATCTGGAAGTGGCAACAGCGACAGTGGGGCTGAACCCGCCGACGCGGCTTCGGACATCCGGTAGGCAGGCCAGTTCTGTATGCGCGCGAGGAGCCTTCCGTCTGGTTGGAAGGCTGACACTGTCCATGGAGGGGTCGGCCGCTGCTTGGGCTGCACGTCTGCTGAGCGATTTAGGGAACCTGTTGCCCTGTTGAGGGAGTCTTGAGCACGTGCAGCCAGAGTTCGAGGACGTGGTGCGGTCGCGGTATGAACCGCTTCGTCGCGCGGCTTTCGTCCTCACTGGGGAGGTGCACACGGCTGATGACCTCGTTCAGACCGCGCTCCTCAAGGCCATGCGGCACTGGTCGAAGGTGCAACAGGCGCAGGATCTCGACGCCTACCTCTACACGGTCTTGATCCGAACTCATCGGACAGGCCTGCGGCGGCGGTGGCGGGCCGAACGTCCCGCTGCTGAGCTTCCTGACCGGGCACTGGAGCCGAGCTCGGCGGTGCTGGATCGTCTCGACTTGCGGGCGGCGTTGGCGGGCCTGAGTCAGGCTCACCGAGAGGTTCTCGTCCTGCGGTTCATGGCGGACTGGAGCGTGGCCGAGTGTGCCCGAGTTCTTGGCTGCCCAGTGGGCACCGTGAAGAGCCGTACTCCAGCTCCCAGGATGACGCGAAGGTCGTGCGACGGCCTAGCCTGTCGTCCTTGACGGTGGATGGTTCCTTGCCTTCTGCCATGACCATCCACCTCGCCGCCACACAGCGACGCCAAGAAGTGTGAGGGGCAGAAACATCATCCCGCCCCCCGCGGCCGAATCGAGTGAACCGAAGACGAAGCCGACCGACTGAATCAGGATTACGAGCATGATCCCCTTGAGGTCGGCAGCGATGGGTCTGTCCGATCCATCTGCGAGCTGCGGATCTTGTGACTCTGACGAGGCCATTCGCCGGACAGTACCGGTAGGTCGGATGCCAGGCCGCGTCCGGAGCAGTGAGTAGAGCCGCATCCTGGATGCGGGAGAACGATCGAGAAGTCCCGCTACGAGCCGTTGATAGGTGCCGCTACCTGACCCGGATATGCCGGTGATCGTCAAGAGATCCTTGAGGCTCCGGATGTTGGTGATCGCTACCGGCGATGTCCGCGTCAGCCTCTCGCTCGCGAGCTGCCACATGACTTCTCCAATGACGGGCCGCTCGCTAGCGTCCGACTGTGGGAATCGTCTCGACTCAGTTGGACGACGTGCAGCGGGCGGTGGCTGTCGATGTTGCCGTCGCGCTGGGCGTCGATGACTGGACGGCCTTGAGAGCGCAGCTCATGGCTGCCGAGAACAACAAGGTCTGGTTGTCGCCACCGCTGCTGTCCGTTGCGGCTGGCCTCCTGACGATCATCACGTCATCGGCCAACACAAGGCCATGGTCGTTCACCGACGATCTGTGGGACCGCTACCTGCCAGAGGAGAAGCCCCAGGGCCGATCGGAGTGGCGGAAGGCCTCGTTCGCCGTGCAGGCCGCGGGCTGCCTCGCCGCGGGCATCTGGCTCGACGTCGGGGTGACGGAGTCGTTCTGGCGGGCACCGTTCTGGCCGGACATCCTGCTCGTTGTAGACCTGCTGCGTCGCCTCGCCCTAGACCTGACGGACCAGACTGAGCCCGAGCTCGCCGATCGGGTCCTCGAAGTGCTCGCCCTACAGCGTC
>JBHEMB010000272.1:0-2586 GCA_046262855.1 Mycobacteriales bacterium
GTGTTGGAGATCTGCGGCCGGGAGCGGCCGATCCGGAGCGCGAGCTCCTCGTGCGTCGCGCCGAAGTCGGCGAGCAGCTGCTGGTAGGCAGCCGCCTCCTCGAGCGGGTTGAGCTGCGAGCGGTGCAGGTTCTCCAGCAGCGCATCGCGGAGCATGGCCGTGTCGGGCGTCTCGCGCACGATCGCCGGGATGTCGGTCAGGCCGACCCGCTGCGCCGCGCGCCAGCGGCGCTCGCCCATGATGAGCTCGAACCGGCCGCCGTCCAGGGGACGTACGACGATCGGCTGGAGCAGCCCGACCTCGCGGATCGAGTCCACGAGCTCCTGCAGCGCCTCCTCGTCGAAGACCTGCCGCGGCTGCGCGTGGTTCGGCACGATGGCGTCGACCGGTAGCTCGGCGAACCGCGCGCCGTCGACGGCCGCCACCTCGGCCGTGGCCGGACCGGTGGGGATCAGGGCACCGAGACCGCGACCGAGACCGCCCTTGCGCTGCTCTGCCATCAGCTCCCCTTCACCGCCATCTCGCGGGCGGCGTCGACGTAGGCCAGCGCTCCGCGTGAGCCAGGGTCGTACGTCACCACCGACTGCCCATACCCGGGCGCCTCGGAGACGCGCACGGACCGGGGCACCATCGTCGTCAGGACCAGGTCACCGAAATGGCCACGGACCTCCTCCGCGACCTGGTCGGCGAGGTTGGTGCGCCCGTCGTACATGGTGAGCAGCACCGTCGACACCGCCAGCGCCGGGTTGAGGTGCGCCTTCACCATCTCGATGGTCTTCAGCAGCTGGCCGAGGCCCTCGAGGGCGTAGTACTCGCACTGGATCGGGATGAGCACCTCGCTGGTCGCGACCATCGCGTTGACGGTCAGCAGCCCCAGCGACGGCGGGCAGTCGATGATGACGTAGTCGAGGTCGGCACCCTCCGCGGCGCAGTACGCGGACACCGCCCGCTGCAGCCGGTGCTCACGCGCCACCATCGGCACCAGCTCGAGCTCCGCGCCCGCCAGGTCGAGGGTGGCCGGCACGACCCGCAGCCGCTCGACACCAGCCGCCTGCTGCACCGCCTGGGCCATCGGCAGCGACTCGATCAGCACCTCGTAGACGTCGTGCGTCCCCGTGTGGTGCGGCACCCCCAGCGCCGTGGAGGCGTTGCCCTGCGGGTCGAGATCGATGACCAGCACCTCGGCGCCGTGCAGCGCGAGCGCCACTGCGAGGTTGACGGCTGACGTGGTCTTGCCGACGCCGCCCTTCTGGTTGGACACGGTGATCACCCGCCGGGTCGCCGGCTTCGGGAAGGTCTCCGCGCCGGACCGGATCCGGACTGCCGCCCTCGCCTGCTCACCGATGGGCGTGGACGCGTCGGAGTCGCGGAGGTGCTCGCGCAACCGGTCGGCCGGGTTGACGCCGGCCGACTGGGGATAGCCCGGCGCCGGGGCAGACGTCACGAAGGGGCGCTCGTCGTCGGGTGTGGTCACCGGCGTCCCTTCTTCCTCGGCGGGGTGGGGGTCGTACCAGCCTCCACCACGACCACCCGGGCCCGGGTACCGAGGTCCTCGGAGCCCACCGAGACCACGGACGACGCGCGCGCGCCCAGCCGCTTCAGCGCAGGACCAGCCGCCGCGAGCTCCTCCGCTGCCTTGGAGCCCTTGAGCGCGAGCAGCTTGCCACCTGGGTGCAGCAGCGGGAGAGCCCAGCCGGCCAACCGGTCGACGGGCGCCACCGCCCGGGCAGAGACCGCGTCCACGAGCAGTGATCCGTGCAGCTCCTCGGCACGCGACCGCCGTACCAGCGTGTTGCGCAGACCCAGTGCGGCGACCGCCTCCGTGAGGAAGTCGGCCCGGCGCAGCAGCGGCTCGACGAGCACGAGCTGCACCTCAGGGCGCTGGATCGCGAGCACGAGACCGGGCAGGCCCGCGCCGGAACCGAGATCGACGACGACCTGGCCGTCCTCGACGAGGTCGCTGAGACCGGCGCAGTTGAGCAGGTGCCGCTCCCACAATCGGGGCGTCTCGCGCGGACCGATCAGGCCACGCTCGACACCGGGTCCCGCGAGCAGGGTCGCGTAGGCCTCGATCTTGGCGAGTGCGTCACCGAAGACGGTCGGCGCCGCGACCGTCACTCGGGTACGACGACGACGCGGCGCTCGGGCTCGACGCCCTCGGACTCCGACGTCACGCCCTCGACGGCGGCGACCGCGTCGTGCACGATCTTGCGCTCGAACGGCGTCATCGGTGCGAGCTTCACGGGCTGCCGCTCCTCGAGGGCGCGCTGCGCGGCTCGGCTGCCGATCTCGGTGAGCTCGACCTTGCGGCGTGCGCGGTAGCCCCCGATGTCGAGCATCAGCCGGCTGCGGACGCCGGTCTGCTGCACGACCGCCAGCCGGGTCAGCTCCTGCAGGGCTTCCAGCGTCTGCCCGTTGGGCCCGACCAGGGCGTCGAGGCCGTCCCCGACAATGGCGACGATCGCGCGGCTGCCCTCGACGTCCATGTCGATGTCGCCATCCACATCGGCGATGTCGAGCAGCCGCTCGAGGTAGTCGCCGGCGATGTCGCCCTCCTGGACGAGGAGCTCCTGGTCGGTCTGGCTC
>JBHEMB010000273.1:0-4877 GCA_046262855.1 Mycobacteriales bacterium
ATGCGATCCGTGCGGCGTCTGCCACCGACGCCGATCCGTCGGCCACGCTCAGCATCGTCAACGACGTCCTGCTCCGGCATGACACGGATCGGTTCTGCACCGCTCTGCTGGTGCGGCTGCGCCTCGTCGAGGAGAGTTGGACGGCGTCAATCTGCACGGCAGGGCACCCGCTGCCTGTCCTCATCGAAGCTGATGGCAGCTCCGGCGTCGTCGGTAGTCCTGGCTCGCTGCTCGGAGTCATGCCGACCATCGACACGGCCTCGACGGAGATCGAGTTGAGAGCGGGGCGCAGGCTGTTGCTCTACACAGACGGCGTCACGGAGGCACGACGCGAAGACGAGGAGTACGGCGAGGCGCGGCTGCTCCGGACCGCTGCCCGCGCAGCTCGCGGCTCGGCTGCTCTCGTGGAGCATGTGCTCCATGACGTGCTGGCCTTCCAGCAGGAGGTGCCGCGCGACGACATCGCCCTGCTCGCGCTCGGGCGCGAATGATCACCCGGCGACGAGGGATCCGGTCACGACGATGTCGTCGAGGTAGTGCCCGGTGTTGCTGTCGAAGGCGCCGCCGCAGGTGATCAGCCGGATGCCTGCGTGGTGGAGATCTCCGTAGACCAGCTGCGTCGGGAACTCGCTCTTGTGGAACCGGGCAACGGCGTCCACTCGGAACGCGGCGGTCGTCCTATCCGCGCGTACGACCTGGATCAGGTCCCCCTGGTGCAGGCTGCCCAGCCGGTAGAACACCGACGGCCCGTCAGCCGCGGAGTCGACGTGCCCGGCGATGACCGCGGGACCGAGGGCACCAGGCGTGGGTGACCCGGTGTACCAGCCTGCCTTGTCGTAGTCAGGGCCCTTGGCGGGCACCGCCAGTGCTCCAGTCGAGGTGCGCCCGAGACGGAGCAACCTCGTATGCACGCCGATGGCCGGGATGGTCAGCGACACCGGTAGGGACGCGGCGAGAACAGGGGCAACCGTCCTGGCAGCCGGCTCCGGAACCGCTCGTGAGTGGATCAGCGGTGGCTCGGGCGGAAGTTCGGCGTAACCGCGTCCACCGAGGACGACGAGGACAGCGCCGCCGGCACCCAGGACTGCGGTGGCCAGCCACGTGACCGCAGCCGCGCGCCCCGTCAGGACCATGACGCCGTCAGGACCATGAGGTGGCGCGGCGCCGTGCGAGCAGCAGGCCGGCGCCGAGCCCGGCCGCGATCATCATGGCCAAGCCGGCAGCTGGTGCCAGAGCTCGATGGGACGGTCGGCTCGTCGAGCCACCGCCGGTGTCCACGCCGCCGGTCGGGACGTCGGTCACTTGGGTGATCCTGGTGACCGGAGCCGCGGGGGCGGGCACGGCAGGCCTCGTGCGCCTGGTGTCAGCCAGAGCCACGACGGGAGCGACGGCGATCGGTGAGGCGCCCGTCGTTCTGGCCGGTGACGCCGTCGCGCTGGTCGGGACCGAGGCGGTAGGGGGTGAGGATGTCGTCGTCGAGGGTGCCGCAGTCGCGGACGGAGCGACCACAGGCGGTACGGCACCGGGGGGTACGACGACGGGCGTGACCGGTGTGATGGTGGTGCGGATCGAGGCACTACACGTGACGACGCTGCCGCCGGGGTTGCCGCTGCCGATGCACTGATGGATGGTCACGGGCGCAGCCGGACTCACGGTGGAGTCGGTCGCGACCGTGCACAGGACCGAGCCTCCGCCGCCGTTGCCCGACCCGTTGCACTGGGTGACAGTGGCTCCGGTCGTGCTTGCCCCTGAGGGGTTGCAGATCACCGAACCCCCGCCGCCCTGACCGGAACCTACGCACTGGTTCACGGTTGCGGGCGTGACCGCTCCGGCACCGGGAGTGTCGGCGCTGATGTTGTTCACGACGTTGACGGTGCACCTGATCGGGTGGGCCGCGTCGTTGTCGGACCCGTTGCACTGATCTACCGACGTGACGAGGCTTGCCGAGCTGGTGGTGAACGTGCCGTTGCCGGCGTCACACGGACCCAGCGAGCACTGACGGGTGACCGTGGTCGTCGAGCTGACGACACCGTTGGCGACGGTGTTCACGACGTCGACAGTGCAGGTCATCGACGTGGTGGCGCCAGCTGGGCTGGCACCGACGCCGTTGCACTGGTCGACCGAGAGGTTGGCCGCGGAGGCGGCACCGACAGGAAGCAGGAGGAGGAGCAACGCGAAGGTGGTCGCGGAGACGATCCACATGACGTACCGGGTAGGGGTAAAATGCATGGGGCGAGGGTGAGCCGTTGGGCTCATGGCAGTCCGTTCTGAAAGGAACGTGACGGGGGCCGCTAGGCGACAGGCACGAAGAGGGGCTCGGCGCGGAAGCCGGAGGCCGCGAGGGGCCTTACCGGGGGCTGAGCGCGTTGCTCGGCCTGACTGCGAGGAACCGGTCGAGAGACGACCTTTCGTTCTTATCGGCGCCAACAGGACGTGGCTGTAGCGTCTGGCCTACAGGGTCTCGTGACGCACTGGCCACACAGCCTCGATGGCGGCGACCTACGTGGCGGTGGCGCCACCGCACTTGTGGTCCACCTCGGCCACACAAGGGCACGCCACTCATGAATGCCGCAGGCGCGGAGCTCGTTGATGTCCTCAGCTACGTGCAGACTAAGGCCGTTGAGCAGAGCCTCATCTGCGCGTGCATCCAGCAGGATGGCTGTGGGCGCGCCGACAAGCTCGACACGCATCGTCACCGATGACCCCGCTCCGCATCGGCGTGATCGCCTCCGTGGCCCATCGCACGCCACCGCGAGGCTACGGCCGATCCACGGCTCTTCCGAGCGGATCGTCCCGGTGTACGCGGCGCACAACGACATCGCGCACTACGTTGCGCCCACGGGACAGGTTCTGAGCCTGTCAGAGCGTCCCGTGATCAGGCGGCGACGCGAAAGCCGATGTTTCCGGTGGTGTCGGCGGGGTGGCTGCTGTCCCGGGCCGCGACGCGGTAGCGGTTGCAGTAGGAGGCGTGGCACAGGTACGACCCGCCTCGCCGTACCCGCCGGTCGCTGCCCTCCCAGGGGGACGCTGTCCATTCCCAGACGTTGCCGGAGGCTTGGTAGAGCCCGAATCCGTTGGGCTTGAAGGACTTCACGGGCTGCGTCCCGACGCGACCGGTGTGCCTTACCGGGAACTCGCCCTGCCAGATGTTGCAGCGCTGCTGACCGCCCGGGGTGAGTTTGTCGCCCCAGGGGTAGATGGCGCCCTCGAGGCCGCCGCGCGCTGCCCGCTCCCATTCGGCCTCGCTCGGCAGCCTGGTCCCGCCCCAGGCGCAATACGCCTCGGCGTCGTCCGCCGACACGTGCACGACGGGATGGTTCGGCAGCGGCTCGGATCCGGGACCATGAGGCGTGCGCCACGTCGCGCCCGTCACGGCACACCACCACTCCGCACCGCTGACGCGCCCACGCACGGCCTGCTCGTCGCTGACCAGGGAGGAGAAGACGAACGACCAGCCGCTGCGCTCCGCCTCGGTGACGTAACCGGTCGCCCGGACGAAGCCCGCGAACTGCTGGTTGGTCACGGTCGTCGGCGCGATCCGGTACGCCGGGAGCTCGACCCGACGTACCGGCCCCTCGCCCTCGCCCTGGTTGGCGAGCGGACCCTCGTAACCCATCAGGAAGCCGCCGCCCGGGACGTCGACCAGCGAGCCAGGTCGACCGGTCCCAGCCCAGGCCGCCCGCTCCGGTGACGACGACGACCGCGAGCCGGACGGCGCGCAGCAGCTGCTCATGCCCTCATGGTGCCGGGACGTACGTGCCGGTGATGACGCGGATGGCATAGCGCGTGCAGTCCCCGTCCGGCAGGTACGACGGGATGCGGACCCATCCGGCTTTTGCCGAGACCGGTCAAAAGTGGCTGAGACCTGGCGCGGCCGTCGCCCGCTCACAAGCCGTCCCTGCCACCGCGCCCGGGTTGACATGACCTTGGAGCAGAGGGCTTCGATCTTGGTCCTCCAGTCCGCGGCCCTACCCGCCGAGAACCAACCGGGGACAGGTATCTCGGGGGGAAGTGGCATGACGGCACAAGGGCGTGCGGTCCGGACCGTGGGAATGGCACGCCCGGGGGTGCTTGCCGGCGCGGCAGCTGCGCTCGCCCTCGCGATGACCCTCGACCAGGTGGTTCCGGGCGGCCCGCAGCGGCCCACCACGACGTACGTCGCTGCGCTGGGCGCGGTGGTCGCCGCCGCTGTCGTGTTCTACCTCTTCGCACTGTGGGCTGAGCGCAGCGAAGCCGTTGCCCGTCATCGGCGCGGCTTCCAGGTCGTCTACCTCGGTCTCGCGGTCCCTGTCGTCGGTGGTGTCGCGCAGGCCTTGGGCGGCATCGAGCATGCCTACTGGGCGAGCCTGCTGCTCGTCGTGGTCGCTGCAGGCATCGGTCTACCCGTCCGAACGGCGCTGCCCGTTCCGGCACTGGCCGGAGTCGCCCTGCTCGTCGGCGCAGCGGTGGACGGATCGCTCGTCAGCGCCAACGTCGGGTCGCTCTCCTTCGCGTGCCTGTTCTTCTTCCTCATCAGCGTCTTCCTCTCCTCGTCCCTCTCTGTCGTCCGCGGGTACGCCCGCTTCGCGGTCCAGGAGCGGTTCGAGCTTCGCGAAGAGGTGGCCAGACTCTCGGCACAGCTGGCTCGGGCGGCCGAGGGCGACCTGACGGTCCGGCGTGCCGAAGGCAACCGCCACGCGGAGCTGGGCGAGCTCGGCGACGCCTTCAACACCATGCTGGAGAGCCTCCAGGGGCTCGTCTTGCAGATCCGCGACGGTGGCGAGCAGATCAGTGCCTCGTCGACTGAGCTGCTGGCCACGGCCGAGGAGCACGCGGCCGCAGCATCGCAACAGGCCTCAGCCGTCTCAGAGACCACCACGACGATCGAGGAGCTGGCC
>JBHEMB010000274.1:0-6002 GCA_046262855.1 Mycobacteriales bacterium
CGAGCTGATGGCCTGCGGCGTCCCGGTCGTCGCGTTCGACAACCCGTGGGGCCACTGGGTGTTGCAGGACGGCGAGAACTCCTTGCTGGCCAAGCGAACGGTCGACGGCCTCGTCGAGGCGCTCGAGCGCGCGGTCGTCGACTACGAGCTGCGGATCCGGCTGCGCAAGGGCGCGCTGGCCACGATCGCCGGCGGACACGCCGAGTGGCAGCCGGCGCTCTCGGGCATCTACGGCTACCTCTGCGACCCCGAGGGTCACGTCGCGCCGTGACCCATGATCATCGTGGAGGGCGCTCGCCGGGTCCAGGCGTGGGTTGCTCCACGATGATCATGGGCGGCTGCCGGTGAGCCGGGTCGTCGTCGCGACGGCGGACGTCCTCGGCGCGTCGATGGCCGGGCCCGCGATCCGCGCCTGGCAGTTCGCTGCTGCGCTGGCCGAGGACGGGCACGACGTCTCCCTGCTGTCGACGGCCGGGTGCACGCGTGCGTCCGACGGCCGCTTCGAGGTGGGGATGCTCACCGCCGTACCCGCCGGTGTCGACGTGTTCGTCGTGCAGGGGTCCGTGCTGCAGAACGTGCCGGAGATCGCCTCGTCGGACGCCTGCGTGGTCGTGGACCTGTACGACCCGTACCACCTGGAGAACCTCGAGCTGTCGCGTGAGCGCTCGCACCGCGACCGCCTCGCGGTCGTGCACAACGCGACGGCGATCCTCAACCGCGCG
Source organism: Mycobacteriales bacterium (assembly GCA_046262855.1). Taxonomy (GTDB): domain Bacteria; phylum Actinomycetota; class Actinomycetes; order Mycobacteriales; family SCTD01; genus RYN-111. The sequence continues at coordinate 723 of JBHEMB010000274.1, forward strand.
ATGCGCCGCGGGGACTTCTTCCTCACGGCGTCGGAGAAGCAGCGGGACTTCTGGATCGGCGCGCTCGCCTCCCTGGGTCGGGTGAACGCGCTGACCTACGACGCCGACCCGTCTTTGCGGTCCCTGATCGACCTGGCGCCCTTCGGGGTCGCGTCGTCGCCGCCGTTGCGGACCGTGCCCGCGCTGCGAGGTCTGATGCCCGGCATCGGGCCGGACGACATCGTGCTGCTGTGGGGCGGCGGGCTCTACAACTGGTTCGACCCGCAGACGCTGGTCCGCGCGGTCGACGAGGTCCGGCAGACCCACGACGAGGTCCGGCTGGTCTTCCTGGGCGGCAAGCATCCCAACCCCGCGGTCCCTGCCATGCGCACGGCCGCTGAGACGCGCGCGCTGTCCGACGAGCTCGGGCTGACGGGCCGGTGGGTGTTCTTCAACGAGGGCTGGGTGCCCTACGACGACCGCGGCTCTTTCCTGCTCGACGCCGACATCGGCGTCTCGACGCACCTCGACCACGTCGAGACCGCCTTCTCGTTCCGGACCCGGATCCTCGACTACCTCTGGGCGGGGCTGCCCGTGGTGGCCACGTCCGGCGACGTGTTCAGCGACGTCATCAGCGACAGCGGCATCGGGCGGACCGTGCCCGCGGAGGACGTCGAGGCACTGGCCGTAGCGCTGCTCTCCCTCATCGAGGACCCGCAGGCCCGGGCCGACTGCGCGGACGCGTCCCGGCGGCTTGCGCAGGCGTACCGCTGGGACGTCGTCCTGGGGCCGCTGCGCGACTACTGCCGGGCGCCTCGTCGCGCGCCGGACCTGCTGGACGACGCGGCCCGGTACAACCTGGCACGACCGTTCGACCCGGTCCGCGCTCCGACGCCGTCGCCGGGCTGGCGCGGTGAGGTGGCGCTGGCCCGCCAGTACCTCGAGAAGGGCGGCGCCGGCCTGCTCGCCCGCCGGGCGCTGAACCGTGCGCTGAAGCTCGCCCGCGGCCGCCGCTCCTAGGTGCCTCCACATCTTCACCCCGGGCCGGTGTGACACGGCAGCGCGTGAGCGTGCGCGCAGCCTGAAGTCAGGCCGGCCGCGTCAACACATGGAGGCACGGGGGTCGAGGCTAGGCTCGGGATCATGGCGAAGAGCCCGGCGCTGAGGCAGATCGCCTACATCTCGAACCGCCCGCAGGTCCTTGCGGAGACGCTCGGCTACGTGCGGCACTTCATGCCGTGGGTCACGCAGGCGGTGGTGCTCACGCCCCAGCCGGACGCGGTCAAGCGCGCCACCGACGGCCTCGACCTCGACGTCGTGGTCGTCGCCGACAAGGACGTGGCGACGGACGTCCCGAGCCAGCACAGCGCCCGCAACGCGCACCTGCGCAAGGCGCTGTACGCCCGCGGGCCCGTCGACGACGTGTTCTTGCAGAGCGACGACGACTACCGGCCGCTCAAGCCGGTGCCGGTGCCGGACTTCCTCGAGGGCAGCAAGCTGGTCAGCTACTGCTTCTACGACCTCGCCAAGTGGCGGCGCAACGAGAGCACCTACGACGGCGTCCAGCACTCGTCGTACCTCGCGATGTCCTACCTGGGCGGCCCGACCCTGGCCTACGCCAGCCACATGCCGCAGCCGATCGACCGGGAGCTGTTCGGTCGCGCGTTCGCCGACGCCGAGCGGCTCGCACCGGGCACGCCGTTCTGCGAGTGGACGCTGCCGCTCAACCACGGCCGGCTGGTCGCGCCGGAGCGGTTCGCCGCGCCTCGCACGTTCCGGACGATCTGCTGGCCGCAGTACCCGCACGAGTGGCCATATTGGCGCCGGCCCGAGGATCTCGCGTTCGAGAACTTCCACCCCGAGCACTACCAGGCAGGGCACCTCTTCGACGGCATCAGCACCTCGCTCGACCCGAAAAGCCCTGAACAGCAGGCGTTCTCGAAGATCCAGCGCTGGTACGACTTCGACCTCGAGGCCGGCAAGCTGCGCTTCCCCAAGGGCGTGGCAAACCCGTGGCAGACGACGGTCGGGCGCAAGGCGTTCGTGCAGCTCGCCAAGGGCATGCGCAAGCTCAACGAGTACGCCAGCTTCGAGGAGCGCGGGCTCTGAGCAGCGCGACCGTCCTCGTCGTCACGTGGGAGGGCGCTCATCTGCTGCCCGCGTGCCTGGACGCGGTGCTCCCCGAGGGTGCCCCCGTCCTCGTCGTCGACAACGCTTCCACCGACGGTACGGCGGACCTGCTGGCCAGCCGGTACCCGCAGGTACAGGTCGTCCGGACCGCCGCAAACCTGGGCTTCGCCGGCGGTGTCGTGACGGGGCTCGAGCACGTGACGACGCCGTACGTCGTGCTGCTCAACAGCGACGCCACTGTCCGGTCCGGCTGGCTGAAGGAGCTGCTGAAACCGCTCGAGGACCCGCTGGTGGCGGCGGTCACGAGCAAGCTGCTGCTGCCTGACGGGCGGCTGAACAGCGCGGGCGGCTACCTCGAGCCCACCGGCTACGGGCACGACCTCGGCTTCGGGGAACCTGACTGCGACCTGCCACCCGCCGACGTCGCCTACGGCTGCGGGGCGGCGCTCGCGCTGCGGATGGACGCGGTCCGCGAGGTCGGGGGGATGGACCCGAAGTACTTCCTCTACTACGAGGACGTGGACCTGTCCTGGCGGCTCTGGCTGGCCGGTTACCGGGTGGTGTTCCAGCCCACCGCCGTGGTCGAGCACCAGCACTCTGCCACCACCGGCGGCGGCAAGGCCCTGCTGCACACGTACTTCACGGAGCGCAACCGGCTCGCGACGCTGGTCACCTGCGCCACCTGGGGCCTCGCCGTGAGGATGCTGCTGCGCTATCCGCTGACCACGCTCAGCGTCGCGCTGGGCGAGTCCCGGGCGAAGGCCTGGGCCCGGGCCAGGGCGCTCGGATCGCTGCTGGTGTGGCTGCCGACGCTGCTGAAGCGGCGGCGAGCAGTTGTGACACGCCTCTCCCGTCAGGCCTACGAGGCGAGGTTCCTCAGCGCGCCCTCGATACGATGAAGCGTCCTGACCCGGCCCACGAAAGCCCTTCATGAGCTTCGCGTCACCGCTGTTCCTCTGGTACTTCCTGCCCGCGACGCTCGTCGCGTACTGGCTGCTCCCGGCAAAGCTCCGCAACGCCCTGCTGTCCGTCGTCAGTCTCGTGTTCTACGTCTCCGGCGGCCTGTCGTGCGTCTTCGCGCTGCTGGCGGTCATCGCGGTCAACTACGCAGCGGGCCTGGCGATCGACAGCGAGCGGATGCACCAGCGACCGGAGCGCCGCAAAGCCCTGCTGTTCGCCACCGTCGGCTTCGACCTCGCGATCCTCGGCATCTGGAAGTACGCCGGGTTCGCGACCACCCAGGTGCACAACCTCGCGAAGGTCTTCGGCGAGGACACCAGCCCGATCCTGCACATCGCGCTGCCCATCGGCATCAGCTTCTTCACCTTCCACCACCTCTCCTACGTGGTGGACGTCTACCGGCACAGCCGCAAGGCGCAGCGCAGCCCCGTCCAGTTCATCACCTACATCGCGATGTTCCCGCAGCTCGTGGCCGGCCCCATCGTGCGGTACCACGAGATCGCCGAGCAGCTGGCCGCCGTACCGAAGAACCGTTTCGAGGACTTCGCCGCAGGCCTGCCGCGGTTCTCGCTGGGCCTGGCGAAGAAGGTGATCGTCGCGGACACCGTGGCGCCGATCGCCGACTCCGTCTTCCGGCTCGACAGCGCGATCCTCACGACTCCGACCGCCTGGCTGGGGGTGATCGCCTACACGTTGCAGATCTACTTCGACTTCAGCGGCTACTCCGACATGGCGATCGGTCTGGCCCGGATGTTCGGGTTCCGGTTCCCGGAGAACTTCAACCGGCCGTACTCGTCGCTGAGCATCACCGACTTCTGGCAGCGCTGGCACATGTCGCTGTCGCGCTGGTTCCGCGACTACCTCTACATCCCGCTCGGGGGCAACCGGGGGAGCGGCTTCCAGACCTACCGAAACCTCTGGATCATCTTCATCGCCTCCGGCTTCTGGCACGGCGCCGCCTGGACCTTCCTGGTCTGGGGCATCTACCACGGCGGCTGGCTCGTCATCGAGCGCGCGACGGGCCTTGCGAAGCTGCCGAACGACAGGTTCGTCGTCCTGCGACGGGCCACCACGATGCTGCTCGTCATGGTCGGCTGGGTGTTCTTCCGCGCGGAGCACATCAGCGATGCCGGGCACGTGCTGCACCGGATGTTCGTCTGGCACTCCGGCGCCCTGCCCGCCGAGGTGCACGCCGTGCTGACGGACTTCCGGACCCTCGTGTTCGCCCTCGCCTGCCTCGTCGTGCTCGTGCCGCGCAGCTTCGTGATGGGCAAGCTGCTCGACGACGGAAAGAGCGCCGTGGCCAGCGGCCTCCGGATCGCCTACACCGGAGTCGCGGCTCCGTACGCCGCCGTCGTCGTTGCCGCGGGCACCCTCAGCCCCTTCCTCTACTTCAAGTTCTAGGACCGCCATGCTCGAGAAGGACATCCCACTGGCCAAGGGGCCTGACGAGATCGCCACGCCTGGACCGGTCCGCGAGTCGAAGGCCACGAAGGTGGTCATCGCGCTGCTCGGTGCCGGCCTGCTGTTCGGCCCATGGGCCGCGTACGCCTTGGGTGCCCGCTCGCAGCCGGTACCCGGGGAGAACCGGGCGCTCGCCGGCCGGCCCCAGATCGACGGCTTCCAGACCTTCAACGAGATCACCGCGTACGCCGCGGACCACTTCCCGCTCCGGGACGCGGCCATCCGCACCAACAAGAGCCTGATCGAGGAGCTCTTCGACGAGCCCCCCTCGTACTTCGGGTCCTCGACGAACCAGCAGGTCCTCGTCGGGGACGAGGGCTGGCTGTACTTCATGGACGACTTCAACGCGGCCTGCTCCCCGAAGATCCCGCTGAAGCAGGTGATCGCCGGGGTGCAGCGGCTCAACAAGATGCTGGCCGACTCCGGCCGCCGGCTCGTCATCACCGTGCCGCCGGACAAGTCCACCGTCGACAGCCAGTTCCTCCCGAAGAGCTTCGAGCTCAAGGCCTGCAGCGAGATCGCGAGGGAGAAGCGCTGGAAGGCGATCCAATCGATGGGGGTGCCCGGCTACGTCGACGTCCGCAGCGCCATCGAGAAGCAGGAGAGGGAGAAGGGCAAGCCGGCCTTCCTCCCCTACGACACCCACTGGAACCAGGACTCAGCCGTCACCTTCGTCGAGTCGGTCGTCGCGAAGCTGGATCCCTCGCTGCTGGAGCACACCCACATCGAGGCGGGCCAGTTCTACAC
>JBHEMB010000275.1:0-6167 GCA_046262855.1 Mycobacteriales bacterium
GTGCTGGAGACAGCACACGACATGACGCGTGAGCACCGCCTCCTGACGGCGCTGACTCACACGTCCGTCCCGGTGCCCCGCCCACTGCTGCTTCTCGAGCCGGACGTGATCGGCGCCCCCTGCTACCTCATGGACTTCGTCGACGGTGTCGTCTTACGTCAGCGAGCCGACCTCGAGACGTTCGACCCCGGATCCGCGACAGCCCTTGCCGACGAGCTGATCAGCGTCCTGGCCGACCTCCATGCTGTCCGTCCCGCAGACGTCGGACTGGCGGACCTGGGTCGACCCGATGGCTACTTGGCGCGGCAACTCGCACGATGGGAGCGGCAGCTGAACGCCTCTTGCAGCAGGGACCTACCGGAGCTCACGCACCTCGGCCGAAGGCTCGCCGGCTCGCTCCCTGTCACGTCTCACGTCTCCCTGGTGCACGGCGATTACCGCCTCGACAACGTGGTGGTGTCTCCCACTGGTCGCATCGCGGCTGTGCTCGACTGGGAGATGGCCACGCAGGGGGATCCTCTTGCCGACCTCGCCTCCACCGCCATCTGGTGGGACGGGATGCGCGGCCTCGAAAGTCCCGTCGCCGCGGTGCCGGGTGAGGTTCCGGGCTACCCATCGAGCCGGCACTTGATCGAGCAGTACGGGGAGCAAACCGGATTCGATCTTGCCGGCCTGCCGTGGTATCTCGCTTTCGCCTTCTACAAAGTCGCCGCGATCTTCGAGGGCATCCACTACCGAACACAGCAAGGCTGGACCGTCGGCGACGGCTTCGAGCTGATCGGCGCGCTCGTGCCCGACCTCGTCGCGCGCGGACACGCCGCGCTCACGAGCACATGAGCAGACCGCGTGAACGCCAACGGATCATCGGCCGTCGCCGGAGGTGCTGGCGACGCGCGACCGCGGGTGGGTCTCGTACATGCGGACAGCGACGACCACTCCTGAGGCGGCGGTGATCGCGGCGACGGTCCAGATGGCGGCGCTGATGCCGTAGCCGTCCGCCAGGATCCCCGCCAGGGCGGCGCCGACGGCGAACCCGCCATCCCGCCAGAGCCGGTATACGCCGACGCACCGGGCACGCCAGGTGGGATGGGCGACGTCGCCGATGGCTGCGAGCAGCGTTGGGTAGACCATGGCCGTCCCGCCTCCGAGGAGCACGGCCGCGACGGCCCACGTGCCGAAGGTGCTGCCGACGGCGTACAGGCTGAGCGCGAGAGCCTGTACCGCCATCCCGCCACTGATGAGCCACTTGCGACCGACCCGGTCCGACCATGCCCCCGTGACGAGCTGCCCGACCCCCCAGACAGCCGGGTACAGCGCAGCGAGCACACCGATCTGACTGATCGTGAGCCCGTGCCGGGCGAACAACAGCGGGAACAGGCCCCAGGCAAGACCGTCGTTGAGGTTGTTCACCATGCCAGCCTGGCTCGCGGCCGACAGCGCCTTCTCCTTGAACGAGGTGAGCACCAAGACCTGTCGCGTCGTCAGCTCACCGCCAACACCCCCGTGTCCCGGGACGTGTCCGGTGGCCTCGTGTCGGGCGTGCCCGCGGGTCTCCTTGACGAGGAACGTGGACAGCCCGAGGCCAAGGGCGACGTAGGCCGCTCCGAGCAGGAACGGTGCCGGACGCAGGCCGTAGCTCTGCGCGAGCCAGCCGGTGGCCAGAGCCGTGGCGGCAAGTGCGCCGTAGCCGGCCGCCTCGTTGAAGCCCATCGCGAGGCCGCGCCGCGCGGGTCCGACGAGGTCGATCTTCATGATGACGGTGGTGGACCAGGTCAGGCCCTGGTTGACGCCGAGCAGCACGTTGGCGACGACGACCCACGACCAGCTGGGTGCCCAGATCAGCAGGGGCGGGACGGGTAGCGCCATCAGCCAGCCCGCGACGAGCACGGGCTGGCGGCCGTAGCGGTCCGACAGGGTGCCGGCGAAGAAGTTCGTGACCGCCTTGACGAGGCCGAAGGCGACGATGAAGGTCAGCGCCGTGCTGTAGCCGTCCAGGTGGAACGTCCGCGTCGCGAGCAGCGGCACCACCGTGCGCTCCTGGCCGAGCGTGCCGCCGACGAGCGCATTCACCGCGACGAGGAGGCTGAACTGCGCGAAATTCTCCCGCAGTCCCAGCCGGAGCGGCGGGGGCTGCTGCTCCGCCGTCGGGCGCAGGGATGTCACGTGTCGGCCTCGAGGGGGGCGTCGTTCGCTGCCGACCAGTCGCCCGGTCCGCCGATGATGACGCTGACATCGTCATGCCCGCTGGCGGCGAGCAGGCTCGCGGCGGTGGCCGCGCGCTCGCCGTGCCCGCAGATGGTCTGCACAGGCCCCGTCAGCTCCACACTGGTCACGGCGGCAAGCTCGACGTTCCGGGCGCCGGGGATGTGGCCCGCGGCGAACTCGCTCTGCTGGCGGATGTCGACGACGCGCCTCGGGTCGGCGAGTGCCGCGTCCACCAGCTTCAGGGATCGCAGGGGCTGGCCTGCCGCCTGCCAGGCAACGACGCCGCCGAGCAGTTCTCCCGTGAGCTGCTCGACACCGACCTTGAGTGCCTGCCACACGATCTCGTCTGGGTCCTGATCGGGGTTGCGGACGATGACGACCGGCTGGGTGCCGTCGACCAGCCAGCCGAGCCAGGTCGCGAACGCGCTGCGGAGCTCGATGGACAGCGCACCGGGCACGTGCCCAGCCGCGAACTCGGTGAACGGGCGAGCGTCGATGACCTGGGCGCCCGCGAGCCGCAGCCGCGTGACCTCGTCGACGGTCAAGGCGGCAAGACTGCGCGTCCCGGACACCACTGCCGGGCCGCGGCGGTTGGCTTCCCCAAGGCGCGAGAAGTACGCCGGGTACGAGCCGAGGCTCTCGAGCAGGGCCCGCACGAAGCTGTCCTCATCGGGTGCGGCGAGCAGCGGGTTCGTCGCTCGCTCCTGACCGATAGTCGTGGTCCGCGCGGCGCCAGGTGGGGCGGAGCAGAACGAGCCGGCACCGTGGGTGGGAAGCACGGCGGTGTCGTCGTCGAGCTCCTCGAGGAGACGGTGCAGCGAGCGGTACTGGGCTCGGGCCAGCGCCTCGGTGTTGTCGGCGCCTGTGAGGTCGGTGCGGGCTGCCGCACCGACGATCAGCGAACCACCAGTGAACACCGCCACCTGCCGGCTTCCCTCGAGGAGCAGGTAGGACAAGTGCTCCGGCGTGTGCCCGGGCGTGGCAAGCGGCCGAAGGGTGAGCCCGCCGAGATCGACGTCGTCACCCTCGCGCAGCCCCCGATGGTCGAACATGCGGTGGCCGGCAGCGGAGCCGAGGATCTCGGCGCCCTGCTCCGCCGCGAGCTGGACGGACCCGGTGAGGAAGTCCGCGTGCAGGTGCGTCTCGGCGGCGAAGGCCACGGTCAGTCGATACCGGGCTGCCTCATCGCGTAGCCGCCGCAGATCGCGGGACGGATCGATGGCGAGTGCCCGACCGTCCCCCAGGTCCACGAGGTACGCGGAGTTGCCGAGCCCCTCGTCGACGAGCGGCACAATCAGCGGGTCGGTCACCTCAGGCACCCTGCAGCACGGCGGCCGGGTTGCGGTCGTCGGCCGGCAGACGTCGCATCCGTGGGACTTCCTTCCCCGACCCTTCTCAAGTATTTCCTTGAACAAGTCTTCCGGCGGTCAGATTGCTTGTCAAGTCTTCGCTTGAACATCTACCTTGGCTGGGTGAGGACAGCGGACCCCGATGGGTGAGCGCGGCACCAAGGACGCGCTGTTCGACGGCTTCGCGCTGGTCGGGAAGGCGCTGGGCAGCGGACGGCGTGCCGAGCTTGTCGATGTGCTTGCGCAAGGGGAGCGTTCGGTGGAGGAGCTGGCCGGTGAGATCGGCCAGAGCGTCGCGAACACCTCGCAGCACCTGCAGCAGCTGTTGCGCGCCGGCCTGGTCCAGACCCGCCGGGAGGGCACCCGGGTGTACTACGCGCTGGCCAGCGATCGGGTCCAGGAGCTGTGGCAGGTGCTGCGTGAGGTGGCCGCCGCACACGTGGCTGAGCTGGACCAGCTCGCACAGGCTTATCTGGGTGATCGCACTGGGCTGGAGTCGATGAGCCACGCCGAGCTGCGCCGCAGGCTGCGCGCGGGTGACGTCGTCGTTCTCGACGTACGTCCGGCAGCGGAGTACGCCGCCGGCCACATCGCCGGCGCCCGCTCGCTGCCACTGGCCGATCTGACCCGCCGGCTCAAGGACCTGCCGAAGGACAGCGAGATCGTCGCGTACTGCCGCGGCCCGTACTGCGTGTACGCCGACGACGCGGTCCGGGTGCTTCGCCGACGCGGCTACCAGGCCCGTCGCCTGCAGGCCGGCTATCCCGAGTGGTCCCGTGCGGGCCTCCCCACCGCAGCAGGCTGAGGGGCCGGCGTTGAGTCTTGAGGCGAGAACATCAGGAACACCTGCTGTGGCTGGCGTACGCCTGGCCGAGCTGGTGGCCGCCCTCTCGCTCGCGACCGACCTGGGGCTCGGGCAGCCGCAGGAGCACATCATCCGCCAGACCCTGATCGCGATGCGGGTCGCCGGGCTCGAGGGCCTCTCCGACGACGAGCACGTGGCGATCTTCTACGTGTCGCTGCTCGCCTGGGTCGGCTGCGTCGCGGACGCCCACGAGATGGGTAAGTGGTTCGGTGACGACCTGAGCATCCGCGCCGACAGCTACCTGGTCGACATGACCGGCCTGCCGATGATGCGCTTCATGCTCGGCCACGTCGGGAGCGGCAGCTCACCGATCCGGCGGCTGACGATGATCGGGCGGTTCCTCGCGGGCGGCTCGAGCGAGGTGCGCGCGTCGATGGCGTCGCACTGCGAGGCCTCCGGCGACCTGTCGGTGCGCCTCGGCCTCGGGCCCGAGGTCCGTGACCCGCTCCAGCAGGCTTTCGAGCGCTGGGACGGCAAGGGCTCCCCCGCCCAGCTGGCCGGGTCGGAGATCGCCCGGATCATGCGGATCGTGCACATCGCGAACGACGTCGAGATGCTGCACCGGATCGGCGGGGTCGACGCCGCGTGCGAGATGCTGCGGTCACGTCGCGGCACCGAGTTCGACCCCGAGCTCGTCGACGGGTTCTGCTCGAACGCCGGGGATCTGCTCGCCTCTCTCGAGGACATCGACGGTTGGGACGCTCTGATCAGCGGGCACGACCGGTTGCAGCGTGAGCTCACCGTCCCCGAGCTCGACAACGCATTGGAGGCTTTCGCCGACTACGCCGACATCAAGTCGCCGTACACGCTCGGGCATTCCCGCGGTGTCGCGGCGCTCGCGGCGGCGGCGGCTCGCACGGTCGGGCTGCCGCACGACGACGTCACCCTGGTGCGGCGGGCGGGGCTGGTGCACGACGTCGGCAAGATTGGCGTCTCCGCCAGCATCCTGGACAAGCCTGGGAAGCTGACCGCGGCAGAGCGCGAACGGGTCCGCACCCATCCGTACCTGACCGCGCGCACGTTCTCCAAGCAAGCTGCCCTCGCGGCGATCGGGCAGCTCGCTGCGCTGCACCACGAGCGGATGGACGGTTCCGGCTATCCCTCAGGCCTGACCGCGGACGCCCTGCCGATGACGGCCCGGCTGCTGGCCGCCGCCGACGTCTACCACGCGCTGCTCGAGCCTCGACCGCACCGGGATGCGCTGTCACGGGAGCAGGCCCGTGACCTGCTGTGCGCCGAGGTGACGGCAGGGCGGCTGGACAGCGACGCAGTCCGGGCGGTACTCGACGCCGCAGGGCACCGGGTCACGCGGCGGACCGAGCACCCCGCGGGACTCACCACCCGCGAGGTCGAGGTGCTCGTCCTGCTCGCCCGCGGCCAGACCAAGCAGCAGATCGCCACCGCCCTCACCATCTCGGCCAAGACGGTCAACACCCACGCCGAGCGCATCTACGCCAAGCTCGGCGTGACCTCGCGCGGCGCCGCGGCGATGTTCGCCATGCGGCACGGACTGATCCGGGTCGGCGACTCTCCGGACTGAGCACCCAAGATCGGGCGAACGCCCGACGCGGCTCCGGCCTTGACGCCGTACAACAACGGTATGACCGATACCCCCACCACCCCAACGACCCGCTGGTCCGTCGGCGGCCTGCTGCTGGAAGCCCTCGCAACGCGGGACTTCGACCTCATGGCTGACTGCCTGGCACCCACCGCCACGATGCGCGCACTGCTGCCGCCCGGCCTGGCCG
>JBHEMB010000276.1:0-4597 GCA_046262855.1 Mycobacteriales bacterium
CGGCGCAGCTTGCGGCCGGCGGACCAGCCCATCGAGACGTGGTCCTCCTGCATGGCGGAGGACGGGATGCTGTCCACCGACGCAGGGACGGCGAGCCGCTTGAGCTCGCTGACGATCCCGGCCTGGGTGTACTGCGCGATCATGAGCCCGCTGTCGACCCCCGGGTCGTCGGCGAGGAAGGGCGGCAGCCCGATGCTGCGGTTCTTGTCGAGCATCCGGTCGGTGCGGCGCTCGCTGATCGCGGCGACGTCGGCGACCGCGACCGCGAGGAAGTCGAGGACGTAGCCGACCGGGGCACCGTGGAAGTTGCCGTTGCTCTCGATCCGTCCATCTGGCAGCAGCACCGGGTTGTCGATCGCGGCCGCAGCCTCTCGCGACGCGACCAGCCGCGCGTGCGACAGCGTGTCGCGGGCCGCGCCGGTGACCTGCGGTGCGCACCGCAGCGAGTAGGCGTCCTGGACCCGGGTGTCGTCCGGGCCGGCGTGCGACGCGACCATCGGCGAGCCCGCGAGGATGCGCCGCATGTTCGCCGCGGACGCCTGCTGCCCCGGGTGCGGACGCAGGGCGACCAGATCCTCCGCAAGCGTGCGATCGGTCCCGAGCAGGGCCTCGACGCTCATGGCGGCCGTGACGTCTGAGACGCTGAGCAGCCGGGCGAGGTCGTGGCACGCCAGCATCAGCATGGCCAGCATGCCGTCGGTGCCGTTGATGAGGGCCAGGCCCTCCTTCTCGGCGAGCTGCTGGGGCTGGATCCCCTTGTGCGCCAGGGCTTCCCAGGCCTCCATCTCGATGCCGTCGAGCACGACGGTGCCCTCGCCCATGACCGCGAGCGCCACGTGCGCGAGTGGTGCCAGGTCGCCCGAGCAGCCGAGCGAGCCGTACTCCCTGACCACCGGTGTGATGCCGGCGTTCAGCAGTGAGCAGTAGGCCTGCGCGGTCTCCGAGCGGACGCCGGTCCGTCCGGTCGCCATCGTCTGAAGGCGCAGCAGCGCCATGCCGCGGACGACCTCGGCCTCGACCGGCGGCCCGCTCGACGCGGCATGCGACCGGACCAGCGACCGCTGCAGCTGGGCCCGCCGCTCGACCGGGATGTGCCGGTTCGCCAGCGCGCCGAAGCCGGTGGAGATGCCGTAGGAAGGAGTGCTGCCCGTGGCCAGCTGGTCCACGTGCTCCCGTGCCTTGCCGAGGACCTCGACCGTCTCGGGCGACAGCGCAACGGCCGCCCCGACACGGGCGACCGCTACCAGATCGGCCTCGGTGATGGGTGACCCGCCGAGCATGATGGTCGGCGCGTCGCGGTCGGAGTTTTGCGCGGACACGCGCCTACTAGAGCATGCAGTGCGTGGCCGAACAATTCCCTGCGCTGTGGAGCAGCATCCTGCACATCGGCCGGACCGGTGCGGGGGGATACCGGCGGTTCGCGTGGACCGACGAGGACCGGCTGCTCCGCGAGTGGTTCTCCGGCGAGGCGGAGGCGAGGGGCGCAGAGGTCGTCCCCGACCGCGCCGGCAACCTCTGGGCATGGTGGGGCGATCCGGACGCCGAGCCGGGCGTCGTCCTCGGCTCGCACCTGGACTCGGTGCCCGAGGGCGGGGCGTACGACGGCCCGCTCGGGGTCGTGAGCTCGCTGGTCGCGGTCGAGGCGACCCGCGACCGGCTGAGCAAGCCGGTCGCGGTGGCCTGCTTCGCCGACGAGGAGGGCGCCCGCTTCGGCACGGCCTGCGCCGGCTCGCGGCTGCTGACAGGTGCCCTGGACCCTGAGCGGGCGCTGGCGCTGAAGGACGCCGACGGCGTCACCATGGCGCAGGCCCGGGGCGACCGGCCGGCGCGCGATCCCGAGGCGCTGCGACGGATCGGCTGCTTCGTCGAGCTGCACGTCGAGCAAGGCCGCGCGCTGGAGGCACCAGTGGGTCTCGCGACGGAGATCTGGCCGCACGGCCGCTGGCGCTTCGACCTCGCAGGCCAAGCCAACCATGCGGGCACTACCCGGCTCGAGGACCGCGACGACCCCGTGCTGGCCTTCGCGGCCATGGTCCTGGCGGCGGGGCGGCACGCCGAGGAGCTGGGCCTGCTCGCGACCTTCGGCAAGCTTCAGGTCAGCCCGAACGCGGTCAACGCCGTGCCGGGCCTCGTCCGCGCCTGGCTCGATGCGCGGGCGCCGTCCGAGGACCTGCTGCACCAGCTCCTCGAGCGCCTCGGCGGTGACCCGGAGCGGGAGTCGTGGACCTCGGCTGTGCGGTTCGACCGGACGCTCGCGGACCGGCTCGACGGCTGCCTTTCCGGCGTACCCAGGCTTCCCACCGGTGCCGGACATGACGCCGGAGTCCTTCAGGAGCACGGGATCCCGACCGCCATGCTGTTCGTCCGCAACCCGACCGGGATCAGCCACGCACCCGAGGAGCACGCCGAGCTCGACGACTGCCTGGCCGGTGTCGCGGCGCTCGAGAGCGTGCTGCTGGAGCTGGCCGGATGAGCTGGTTCTGCGAGCTCGCGTGGCTCGACGGCCCGGTCGCGGGAGTCCGGATCTCCGTCACCGACGGGGTGATCGACAGCATCGCTCAGGAGCCGCAGCGGCCCGGCGACCGCGTGCTGCGCGGCCTGGTCCTTCCGGGTCTGGCCAATGCCCATTCGCACGCCTTCCATCGGGCGCTGCGTGGCCGTACCCATGCCGACGGCGGCACCTTCTGGACCTGGCGGGACGCGATGTACAGCCTCGCCGCCGCGCTGGACCCTGACTCCTACCGGCTGCTGGCGCGGGCCGTCTTCGCGGAGATGGTGCTGGCGGGGTACACGGCCGTCGGCGAGTTCCACTACCTCCACCACGGACCGGGCGGCGTCCCGTACGACGACCCGAACGCCATGGGACACGCCCTCGTCGAGGCCGCGGCCGACGCAGGGATCCGGCTGACGCTGCTGGACACGTGCTACCTCCGGGGCGGACTCGACGGCCGCCCGCTGGAGGGCCCCCAGCTGCGCTTCGGGGACCGCGACGTCGAGGAGTGGGCGACCCGGATCAGCGGACTCTCCGACGGACCCCTGGTGCGGCACGGGGTGGCCGCGCACAGCGTTCGTGCCGTCCCGCGCTCGGCTCTACGCGTCATCGCACAGCATTCCGTCCGGCACGTCCACCTGTCGGAGCAGCCGGCCGAGAACGCCGACTGCCTCGCCGTCCACGGCTGCACGCCGACGCGCCTGCTTGCCGACGCCGGCTTCCTGGGCCCCGGCGCCTGTGCCGTCCATGCCACGCACCTCACCGACGCCGACGTCGCGCTGCTCGGCACCACTTCGGTCTGCATGTGCCCGACGACCGAGCGCGACCTCGCGGACGGCATCGGCCTCGCTCGCTCGCTGCGCGGGCCGGTCTGCCTGGGCAGCGACCAGCACGCCGTCATCGACCCGTTCGAGGAGATCCGCGGGCTGGAGATGGACGAGCGCCTCGTCTCCTTGCAACGCGGCCGCTTCAGTCCGGCCGAGCTCGTCGGCGCGGCGACGCGGCAGGGCTACGCCGCGCTCGGGTGGGACGGCGGCGCCCTGCGTCCCGGCGCTGCCGCCGACCTGGTGGCGGTCCGCCTCGACTCCCCGCGTACGGCGGGAACGGACCCCGGCCAAGCCGTGCTGGCGGCCACGTCTGCTGATGTCACCGACGTGGTCGTGGGCGGTCGCCAGCTCGTCCAGGCGGGGGAGCACGTGCTCGGTGACATCGGACGGCTGCTGTCCGAGTCGATAGCCGTCGCGGCGTCGCAGGACGACCGATGAGTCCGTCGTCTGGGTGACGTCAAACCGGTAGGAGAACGTCGCACCGGGTCGCTAGTGTCCCGGGCGGTCCTAACACGCTGGGGGTTTGTTCATGCGCCGCTTCGCCGAGTTCGTGCTGCATCACCGGTTGCTCGTGGTCCTCGGATGGCTGTTCCTCGCCATCGCGGGCGGCGCGGCCACCGGCCCGACGAACAAGAACCTGACGATCGACTTCTTCCTGCCGGGACAACCGGGCACCGAGGCTGCTCACAAGATCATCAGCGACTTCGGCAACGGCGGGAACTCCTCGCCCTACCTCCTGGTCGTGACCGCGCCCCGCGGGCAGACCGTGACCGGACACGAGGCCGACGTTCACAAGGCCTTCACGGCCGCGACGGCAGCAGCGCCGCACTTGCGCCTCGTCGACGAGACGACGAGCAACGGCAACAAGGTGTTCCGCAGCAAGGACGACACCACCGCCTACGGGATGGTCTTCTACAACTTCGGCAGCGATCCCACGGCCAAGCCGCCGACGGACGCGATCCGGGCCTCTCTCGAGCAGAGCAAGCCGAGCGGCTGGACCACCGGTGTCACCGGTGAGGACGTGCTCGCCGTCGGCGACTCCGACTCCAACGGTCCCGGCGTCCTCGTCGAGGTCCTCTTCGGCGCCCTCGGTGCTCTCATCGTGCTCGTCTTCGTCTTCGCGTCGTTCCTCGCGCTGCTGCCGCTCGTCGTGGCGCTGGGCTCCATCCTGCTGACGTTCCTGTTCCTGTATCCGATCTCCGAGGCGATGCACGTCTCCGTGATCGTGCAGTTCCTCGTCGCGCTGATCGGTCTCGGCGTCGCGATCGACTACTCGCTG
>JBHEMB010000277.1:0-8123 GCA_046262855.1 Mycobacteriales bacterium
TGGGACTGCCCCTGTCACGGCTCGCGCTTCGACCACACCGGAAACATCCTGCAAGGGCCGGCCAACCGACCGCTGGAGCGCCGAGCGGCACCATGAGCTCCCAGGTCGAGTGAGACTTGATTCATTCCAGAAAATGGACCATGCTCAGGGCATGCCCACCACGTCGGACTTCGAGCGCATGCTGCGCGAGGCCGACCTGCGGGTGACGCGTCCGCGGCTCGCGGTGCTGAGTGCCGTGCACCACCATCCGCACGCCGACACCGATGCGCTCATCGGGGCCGTACGTGACGAGCTCGGCGCCGTCTCACACCAGGCCGTGTACGACGTGCTGCGGGCGCTCACCGCGGCACGTCTGGTGCGGCGCATCGAGCCGGCGGGATCCGTGGCTCGCTACGAGTCACGCGTCGCAGACAACCATCACCACATCGTGCGCCGGTCGTGCGGTGACATCGCCGACGTCGACTGCGCCGTCGGCACGGCACCGTGCCTGACGGCAGCCGACGACCAGGGCTACGCCATCGACGAGGCCGAGGTCGTGTACTGGGGCCTGTGCCCCAAGTGCGTTGCCGCGGCGTGAGCCACCCTTCATCAGTGCAACAGCCAGACAGGAGAAAGGACCGACGTGTCTGAGAGCGAGAACCCGGCAATTCCCTCCCCCGACCCGGAGCGCACCCGGCCAAGGACGAACCGAGACTGGTGGCCGAACCAGCCGGACCTGCAGGTTCTCAATCGGACCTCCCCGGCGTCCGACCCGCTCGGCGAGGACTTCGACTACGCCGAGGCGTTCGCGTCCCTCGACGTCGAGGCGCTGAAGCGCGACCTCATCGAGGTCATGACCACCTCGCAGGACTGGTGGCCCGCCGACTACGGGCACTACGGTCCGTTATTCATCCGTATGTCGTGGCTCGCCGCGGTGACCTACCGCATCGACGACGGCCGGGGCGGCGGCGGACAGGGCGCACAGCGCTTCGCCCCGCTCAACAGCTGGCCCGACAACGGGAACCTGGACAAGGCCCGCCGGCTGCTCTGGCCGATCAAGCAGAAGTACGGGCGGTCGGTGTCGTGGGCCGACCTGCTGGTGTTCGCCGGCAACGTCGCGCTGGAGTCGATGGGCTTCGAGACGTTCGGCTTCGCCTTCGGACGTCCCGATGTCTGGCAGCCGGAGGAGATGTTCTGGGGACCGGAGGACACCTGGCTCGGCGACGAGCGCTACAGCGGCGACCGCGAGCTCTCGAACCCGCTGGGCGCAGTGCAGATGGGGCTCATCTACGTGAACCCGGAAGGGCCGAACGCCAACCCGGACCCGCTGGCGTCCGCCCGGGACATCCGGGAGACCTTCCGTCGGATGGCGATGAACGACGAGGAGACCGTGGCTCTGATCGCCGGCGGTCACACGTTCGGCAAGACCCACGGTGCGGGCGACCCCAGCCTGGTCGGCCCCGAGCCCGAGGGCTGCCCCGTCCATCACCAAGGCCTCGGCTGGAAGAACGAGTTCGGCACCGGCAAGGGCAAGGACACCATCACCAGCGGCCTCGAAGGCGCCTGGACGCCCACGCCCACGACGTGGGACAACAGCTTCTTCGACGTGCTGTTCGGCTTCGAGTGGGAGCTGACGGAGAGCCCCGCGGGCGCGAAGCAGTGGAAGCCGAAGGCGGGAGCTGCGGCGAGCGCGGTGCCCGACGCGCACGAGCCCTCGGTCCGGCACGCGCCGATGATGGCGACGACGGACCTCGCGCTGATCACGGACCCGTCGTACAAGGAGATCTCGCAGCGGTTCCACAAGCACCCTGAGCAGTTCGCGGACGCCTTCGCCAAGGCCTGGTACAAGCTGCTGCACCGCGACATGGGGCCGGTGTCCCGCTACCTCGGTCCCTGGATCCCGGAGCCCCAGCTCTGGCAGGACCCCGTGCCGGCCGTCGATCACGAGCTCATCGGCGACGCTGACATCGCCGAGCTCAAGGCCAGGCTGTTGGCCTCTGGCCTGTCGGTCTCCCAGCTCGTGTCGACCGCCTGGGCCTCGGCGGCGAGCTTCCGCGGCACCGACAAGCGCGGTGGCGCGAACGGTGCCCGCATCCGGCTCGCACCGCAGAAGGACTGGGCGGTCAACAACCCCGCCGAGCTGTCGAAGGTGCTGCAGACCCTCGAGGGGGTCAAGGAGTCCTTCGGCAAGAAGGTCTCACTCGCCGACCTGATCGTCCTGGGCGGGTGCGCGGCCGTGGAGCAGGCGGCCAAGGATGCCGGATACGACATCACCGTCCCGGTCGCGCCCGGGCGTACGGACGCCACGCAGGAGCAGACCGACGTCGAGTCCTTCGCGGTGCTCGAGCCGCGAGCCGACGGGTTCCGCAACTACCTGGAGCCAGGGGCCAAGCTGTCGCCGGAGACACTGCTGGTCGACCGTGCGTACATGCTGACGCTCACGGCGAAGGAGATGACGGTGCTGGTCGGCGGCATGCGGGTCCTCGGCACGAACGCCGGCGGGTCCCCGCACGGCGTGTTTACCTACCGGCCGGGCACGCAGACGAACGCCTTCTTCGTGAACCCGCTCGACGTGAGCACCGAGTGGAAGACGTCCGGCTCGGACGCCGACGTCTACGAGGGCCTGGACCGTGCCACCGGAAAGGTCACGCAGACGGCCACGGCCGTGGACCTCGTCTTCGGGTCGAGCTCGATCCTTCGTGGCATCTCGGAGGTCTACGCGGCTGACGACGCGAAGGAGACGTTCGTGCGCGACTTCGTCGCCGCTTGGGACAAGGTCATGAACCTCGACCGGTTCGACCTCAGCTGATCGCTGGGTCCAGGTCGGCCGGATCGTCGGCCGGCCTGGACCTGCGGGCTCGCCGCTTGCGGGCCGCGTTGTTCTTCCCCTGGATCCTGACGCAGCACATCCCCGGCTCCGGTGCGAGCACTGCGGAGACTGAGCTCTCGAGGCCTGCGCCCTCGACGACGCCGGCCAGCAGCTGCGCGTTCAGGTCGCAGACCAGCCCTCGGTGCCGCTCGGCCAGGGCGTGGAAAGGGCAGTTGTACAGGGCGATCTGCGACCCGACCACCTGCGGCTCGTAGCCGTTCTCGGCCAGCACGGTGCACAGCCCTGGGAGCGCGGCTCTGAGCGAGGGTGTCGCCTTGCTCGGGACGGCCGATGCTCGCCCCAGCTCCTGGCCGGCCGCACGCGCGGCCGTGGCCACACTGTCGACGATCGGCGATCCGTCCCGGTCGGCGCTGACGACGGCATCAGCCAGGACCGAGCCCGCCAGGGCATACCGCCGCGGCGGCAACGAGATCTCGACCTCCGTGCCCGACCTGCCGTAGAGCTTCGCGGGTCGTCCTGCGCCGGGACCGGTCTTGCCGGAGACCCGCTCGAAGCGGACCGTCGCAAGGCCGGCGTCGACCAGCTTGTCCAGGTGGAACGCCGCCACCGAACGCGCGACCCCCAGCGCCTCGCTGGTCTCGTCCCGCGTCACCCACGGTCGGTCCAGGACCAGGCGGTACACCGTCCGGGTGAGCTCTTTGTCCAGCGCGGCCACCCTCGACACCTGCTGGTCGAACGACGTGTGCTCCATCACGACAGTCTAAAAGACATTGTTCTTGACGCAAGACACCTGGCGTGCGTTCGACACCCGGCCGCTGCTGCCGCGCTGGTAGCGGGCTAGCGGGTTCACGCCCTGGCGCAGGACACTGTGCCGACAGGGCTCCCGAACCTCCGATCCCCACCCCCTCAGATCGGACATCACGTGACCACTACCTCGTTCCTGATCGTCGGTGCCAGCCTCGCCGGGGCGAAGGCTGCCGAAGCCTTGAGAACGGCCGGCTACGACGGTCGGCTCACCCTGATCGGCGCCGAGAGCTCGCTGCCCTACGAGCGCCCACCGCTGTCGAAGGGGTTCCTGCTCGGGAAGACCCAGCACGACGAGACGCTCGTGCACCCCGAGAGCTGGTACGCGGAACAGCAGGTGGATCTGCGCCTCAACACCGTCGTCACGGATATCGACCGTCCCGGCCGCGCGGTCGTGACCGCGACCGGAGAGCGGATCGGCTACGACAAGCTGCTCCTGACGACGGGTGCCACGCCCCGGCCGCTGCCCGTCCCGGGCGGGGAGACGGCCGTCTACCTGCGCACGATCGAGGACTCCGAGCGGCTCCGGGAGCTCCTGACCGCAGGTGCCAAGGTGGTGGTGGTCGGCGGTGGCTGGATCGGCATGGAGACGGCCGCTGCGGCGCGCAGCCACGACTGCGAGGTCACGGTGATCGAACCGCAGCCGACGCCGCTGCACGCGGTCCTCGGCAGCGAGCTGGGCGAGGTGTTCGCCCGGGTCCACCGCGACAACGGCGTCCACCTGCGGCTCGGGACCTCCGTCACGGAGATCCGAGACCACGCAGTCGTCACCTCAGCCGGTGACGTGCTGCCCGCAGACGTCGTCATCGCGGGCATCGGGGCGCAGCCGGCCACCGGTCTGGCAGAACGCGCCGGCCTCACCGTGGACAACGGCATCGTGGTCGACGCCACTCTTCACAGCTCCGATGACGACGTGTTCGCTGCCGGCGACGTCGCGAACGCCTGGCACCCGCGCGTCGAGGAGCACGTCCGGGTCGAGCACTGGGCCAACGCGCTCAACCAAGGCCTCGCTGCCGGTGCGTCGATGCTGGGCGACGCCCAGCCCTACGACCGGGTGCCCTACTTCTTCACGGACCAGTTCAGCCTGGGCATGGAGTACTCCGGCTACGTCTCCCGGCACGGGTACGACGAGGTCGTCTACCGGGGGGATCCGGAGTCCGGCGAGTTCATCGCGTTCTGGCTGAGGCAGTCCCGCGTCCTCGCCGGCATGAACGTCAACGTCTGGGACGTCACTGACCCGATCCAGGCCCTGGTGCGCGCGGGATGGGGCGGCCAGACCGTCGACCGCTCGTTGCTCGCCGACCCAGCCGTCGCCCTGTCCGATGCCCTGCAGCCGGCGTCGCGGTGACCGCGCCACCATGGCTGAGCGCACCTCCGCAGCCGGTCAGTCACGCAGCTGGAAGGGCTGTCCCTGCCGGCCGCCGGGAGCACCCACGATGAGCTGCGCCCAGACCTGAGCCGGCAGGTCACCGCCGTACATCCGCTCGTAGTGCCGTCCGTTCACGTCCAGGTCGAGCAGTGGATGACCGAACCCGCCGCGCGGGTCGCCCATCCAGACGGCCGCGGCATAGCGGGGGGTGTACCCCACGAACCAGGCAGCGGAGAAGTTCTGCACCGTGCCGGTCTTGCCGGCGGCACCGCCGGGCACCACGGCGTTGCGGCCCGTGCCGTGGGCGATGACCCCGGCCAGCACCCGGGTGACGGTGTCGGCGATCCGCGGGTCCAGCACCTGCCGGCAGCGGAGAGTCGGCCGGCGCCAGTCGACACCCGTGATGGCGACGATCCCGTACGCCGGGCAGTAGCGGCCGTGCGCGGCATAGGTGGCGACTGCACCTGCCATGGCCAGGGGGCTCACCTCGTTGGTCCCGAGGGTGAACGACGGCACCCGGTGCAGCGGACTGCCGTCCGCGCGGCGCACGCCCATGGCTTCGGCCACGTCAGCGGGACCGGTGAAGCCGACTCGTTCTTCGAGCTGCATGTAGTAGGTGTTGACGCTGTGCCAGGTCGCCTCCTCCAAGGTGAACACGCCCGACTCGCTGTCTGCGGCGTTCCGCACCGTGTACGGCGTGGGGCGACCGTTCACGATGTTGTACGGCGCGAAGCTGGAGGACGTGTAGCGGGACGGCGCGTACAGGCTCATCCGCAGGGAGACATTCCGCTGCAGGGCGTGGGTGCGGACGAAGATCTTGAAGGTCGAGCCGGCTTGGTAACCGCTGCTGCCACCGAGTGCCAGGTTCACGCTGGACTGCCCGGGCCGTACACCGAACGGCACGGACGCTGCCATCGCCAGCACCGCGCCGGTGCCCGGTTGCTGAACCACGGTGGCCAGTGCTGCCCGCGATCCGGCCGCACGCGCAACTGCCCGCTGGGCGCTGCGCTGCACCCCGAAGTCCAACGTGGTCGGCACGACCAGGCCGCCGGTGTCCAGCCGCTGCCGGCGGGTCTCAGGCGTGTCACCGAGGGCGTCGTCGGCCATCAGCTGCCTGAGCACCCAGTCGCAGAAGTACCCGGCGGGTGACCGGTAGCAGCCGGCGTGCTTCGCGCCGTCTCGCGCCGCGGTCGGAGCGGCCCGGGCGGCCGATGCCGCTGCAGCCGTGAGCTTTCCCGTCTCCTGCATCCGGTCGATCACCAGGTTCCGACGGTCGCGGGCGGCATCGGGGTGGGTGAACGGGTCGAACTCCGCCGGGCTCTTCACCAGGCCCGCGAGCAGCGCGGCCTGCGGCACGCTCAGCCGATGCGCATCGGTAGCGAAGAACGTCTCGGCCGCTGCCTGCAGGCCGTACGGGCCCCGGCCGAAGTACACGAGGTTCAGGTAGCCGGTGAGGATGTCGGCCTTGCTCATCCGCTGCGTGAGCGCCAGCGCGTAGCGCGCCTCGGCGAGCTTGCGTCGATAGGTGCCCTCGACGGCGGCCCGCTGCTCGGCGGCCGAGTCGGCCTGGACCAGGAGCAGGTTCTTCACGTACTGCTGGGTGATGGTGCTGCCGCCCTGCCGCGGGCCTTCACCGACATCGTGCAGCGCCGCCCGCAGGACCGCCGGCACGTCCACGCCCTTGTTGGTGTAGAAGCGGGTGTCCTCGATCGCGACCACCGCGTCCCGCATGCTGGGCGCCATCGCCGAGCCGGGGACAGATCGGCGGTTCTGCGACCACAGGTAGGCGAACGGCCGGCCGGTCACGTCCAGCAGGGTGCTCCGCTCCGGAACGCCTGCGACCGCCAGCCCGTCCGGAAGCGCCGCGAAGTCGTCGCTGGCCTGCTTCACCAGCAGGCCCGCACCGGCGACGGCCGCTCCCACCACGATCCCGAGGCAGCCGGCGACCAGTGCCAGAGCCAACAACAGCTCGGCGACCCGCGGAACGGTGCGCAATCTCATGTGATCAGGTCTTTACCGTCAGAGTGGGTTTTCTATCCCGCTACGGGGAACTGCACTGGCACAGGCACTTCTAAGGACCCGCCGTGACGACCCTCGGCTTCCGCACCCGGCCCATAACCCGCGTGGCCCCCACTCCTCGGGTGCCCCGCCGAGTGCCGGCAGCGGCGCCGCCGACGCGCCGGTCGCTCCGTCGGATGCGTGGCCGCCCCGGGAGGCCCCGTCCACCCGCCGAGGCCGAGCCGGAGGTCCAGGTCTGGACTGAGGTCGGGACCGTCAGCCTGCGGTCGGCCACCAGGTACCTGACGGTCTGGACGGCCGTGCTGTTCGTCGTGCTGCTCCTTGTCCTGTGCGGCGGCTACGCCGTACTGCTGGTGCTCGGCGTCATCGCCTCCGTGTCCCGGGCCCTGGCCCTGGTGCTGGCCGAACCGCTCCCCTCGTCGGGGGTGCTGCCGTTCCTGCGGCCCCAGGCCGTGCTGCCCGTCGCCGTCCTCGTCTCGGCTGCGCTGTCCGTGCTGTGGCTCATCACCGCCATCGCGCTGATCCTCGTGCACAACGCGACGTCGTCGCTCACCGGAGGACTCCGGGTCCGGCTGCACTGATGCACCGATGCATGAATGAATGGATGCACTGATGCACTGCGGCACCCGACGCGCGGCGCGGACTTGGCAGCGACCCACGACTGTGGTTAGGCTTCCTTTACTGTCCGATCTGGAGGTCACTCCCCCGTGTTCTCGCTGCCCACGTTTCTCATCGGCCTCCGTGAGGGGCTCGAGGCCTCCCTCGTGGTGGGCATCCTGGTCGCCTACCTGGTCAAGACGGGTCGCCGCGAGGCGCTCCGGCCGCTGTGGATCGGCGTGGCGGTGGCGATCGTCGCGAGCCTCGTCTTCGGCGCGGTCCTGCAGTTCACGAGCGCGAACATGTCCTTCGAGGCGCAGGAGCGGTTCGGCGGCTTCGCCTCGATCGTGGCAGTCGGGTTCGTGACCTGGATGGTCTTCTGGATGCGCCGGACCGCGCGGTTCCTCAAGACCGAGCTGCACGGTCGCCTGGACGCGGCACTCGCCCTGGGCCCCTTGGCGCTGGCGCTCACCGGCCTGATCGCTGTGGGTCGCGAGGGCCTCGAGACCGCGCTGTTCCTCTGGT
>JBHEMB010000278.1:0-3940 GCA_046262855.1 Mycobacteriales bacterium
CAGCCACTGGACGAGCCCGCTGGGACGGACCTATGTCAGCCACAGCCAGTGGCTGCCACCACCGCGAGCGACGAAGGCACCCCCGGGGCTGCGGATCCACCTCCCGAGCCGCCGGTACGCCCTCGAGGTGGAGACAGCTCACTGCTAGCTCTCGTCGACCACCGTGCCGCCGAGCTGGTCCTTGACCAGCGCGAGCGCGGAGTCCTCGCCTGCGGCGATGCGCTCACCCTGCGGGTTGTCCGGATCCTCGGGCTCGATCTCGTCGCCGGGGGCCAGTCCTTCGTACGACGCGACCGCCGCGGCCGGGGGTGGCGACTGCGGCGACGGTGCTGCCGCAGGTGCCGGCGGCGGGGACCCGGCCGTGGTCGTGAGCTCGATGACCGCGTCGAGCCCGAGCACCTCCTGCAGGGCCTCCTTCAGCACGTCGAGGTTCGTGCCCTGCTGGAAGTTGCGCATCAGCGGTGCCGTGTTGAACCCGAGGGTCACGGTCCGGCCCTGCACGTCGAGGACCTGCGCGTTGAGCAGCAGTGCCTCGGTCGTGCGCTTCTTGGGACGTACCGCAGCCAGCACCGCGTCCCACGAGCGCCGCACCGCGGTGGCATCCAGGCCACCCGGTGAGGCGGGCGCGGTCGGCTCGTCCGCTGGCGCCGGCTCGGCGACCGGCTCCGGCGACTGGCCCCAGGGGACGGCAGCGGTCGGCCAGGCCTGCGCGGGCGCCTCCGGCGGCGGGGACGTGCTGGGAGCAGCGGCGACCACCTGAGCAGCCACGGGGTCGGGGGCGGCAGCCGGTGGGACGGGCGGCGTGGTCCGCCGAGGTGCCGCTGCCGGCACCGGTGCATCGCCTGCGATGTCGAGCCGGCGTTCGAGACGCTCGACCCGCGCCAGCACAGCCCCGTCGTCCGACGACGCGGCGGGCAGCAGCACCCTGGCGCAGATCAGCTACAGGAGCAGCCGCGGGCTCGTCGTACCTCGCATCTCCGTGAGGCCGTCGTGGAAGAGGTCCTCTGCCCGCGAGATGCCCGCCGTACCAAGAGAACTCGCCTGCCGAGCCATGGCTGTCAGCTGGTCCGGCGACACGTCCAGCAGACCCTTGTCGCCGGCCTCCGGGATGGCGTCGAGGACGACAAGGTCCCGCAGCCGCTCAAGGACGTCGGCGGCGAAGCGCCGTGGGTCGTGGCCGTTCTCCATGACCCGGTCGACGGTGGCGAAGACTCCGGCTCCGTCGCGTGCCGCGAACGCGTCGATGACGTCGTCGAGCAGCGTGTCGGGCGTGACCCCGAGCAACTGCGCGGCGGCGTCGCGGGTCACCCCCTCCGGGCCGGCGGAGGCGAGCACCTGGTCGAGGATGGACAGCCCGTCACGGGCGGATCCGGCGGCGGCTCGGACTACGAGGGGCAGCCCGGTCGGGTCGACGGCGATCCCTTCGGCGGCGACGACCGACTGCAACAGGTCGTTGAGCTCGCGACGTGGCATCAGCCGGAACGGGTAGTGGTGCGTGCGGGACCGGATGGTGGCCAGCACCTTCTCCGGCTCGGTGGTCGCGAAGACGAACCGCAGGAAGTCCGGCGGCTCCTCGACGAGCTTCAGCAGCGCGTTGAAGCCCTCCCGCGAGACCATGTGCGCCTCGTCGATGATGTAGATCTTGTAGGGGCTGGCGACCGGGGCGTAGAAGGCCCGCTCGCGAAGGTCGCGGGCGTCGTCGACGCCACCGTGCGAGGCAGCGTCGATCTCGACGACGTCCAGCGACCCTGGTCCATTGGGGGCCAGCGCGACGCAGCTGTCACAGACGCCGCAGGGGTCCGGCGTCGGGCCCTTCTCGCAGTTCAACGACCGAGCGAGGATGCGCGCGCTCGAGGTCTTGCCACAGCCGCGTGGCCCGCTGAACAGGTACACGTGGTGGACCTTGCCGTTGCGCAGCGCCTGCTGCAGGGGACCCGTGACATGGTCCTGGCCCTTCACCTCAGAGAAGGTGCCGGGCCGGTACTTGCGGTACAGCGCCAGGCTCATCAGCAGGTCCTCCGGAAAGACTGAGGACCCCCCGCGCACCCGCTCAGAGCCCGCCTGCCCTTGCTGCCTTCCGGCCCTGGGGGAGTTCAGCGAGATGGGCGCCGCACGAGGGGTCTCGCACCACTCTAGTGCGCGCGCCGACACCCACCCGGTCGCCCTGTAGATTGGGGAACGGAGGATTCGCCTAGTTGGCCTATGGCGCACGCTTGGAAAGCGTGTTGGGGGCAACCCCTCGCGAGTTCGAATCTCGCATCCTCCGCCAGGCCAGCAGTCGGCCCCGCTTCCTTCAGCAGGGAGCGGGGCCGCTGTCGCTTGTTCTGTCGCTTGCTACAGCGTGACGGCGCGCAGGCTGGGGGCGAACACGTTGTCACCGGTGTAGCTGATCTGCACCGAGTGCCCGCCGACGAGCGGCATAGTCCAGGTCGCGGTCGCCGTGCCGCCGTTCATCTGCACCTGTGCAAGGACGTTGTCGCCTGCCTTGACGAGCACCCAGCCACCGGCCTGGTTGGTGCTGGCACCGGCACCGGCGTCGACCGCGTTCAGCGTGATCTGCGCGGTGTGCACCCCGTTCGCGGCGGTCGTCGTGGCGACCGAGAGGATCGTGGCGACCTTGCGGTCGGCATCGCGGACCGTGGAGCTGGCAGTGGTCTTCGCAGCGTCGACCTTCTTGTCGGCGAGGGTCGTCGCCTTGCCAGCAAGGGTGGACGCGGACGACACCTCTGCCGCTGCCACCCCGCGCACGCTGCGGACCTCAGCGCCGGCCGTGTTCGCCACGGACTGCTTGACGTCGCTCGCCCAGGCGGTGGTGTTGTCGACGATCGCGTCCGCGGTGTTGAGGGCGCTGCCAGCAGCTGCCTTGACGTCGGCGATGCGCTGGTCGGTCTTGGCGACCTGGTTGATGGCGAGGCTCTCAGCGGCGTCGCGCTGGTGCTGGATCGCGGAGATCGCGTTGTCGGTGATGTGGTCCGCGGTCTCGAGCGGGTCATCCACGGTGACCGTGATGCTGCTCCCGCCGGTACTGGGGTGGACCGTGGCGCTGGTGCTGGCCAGCTGGGTGGCGCCGGCCGCTCCACCGGCGAGGACGGCAGCAGCACCCAGACCCGCGGCTACCTCCTTGAGTCCGTGACCCTCGACGTCGTCGATGTCGGTGACGTCGTTGGGGTCCTCGGGGTAGATCTCGTTCTCGTTCATTCTGGGCTCCTGGGGAGAAAGGACCTGGCCCCTTGGCCAGCTCCCTGCAAGGTCCCTCTCGGAGCTGTCCGGATGTGTCAGCCGGGTGACAGATGGCCGTGTCAGGCTCCCGACATGACGTTCGCACCGGGTCAGGTGGTCACGGTCTTCCGGTCACGGCTCGCTCCTGGCCATCTCGAGGAGTACGCCGGGACGGCAGCCCGCATGGAGGAGCTGGCGCGCTCGATGCCGGGCTACATCGAGCACAAGGCGTTCACCGCCGAGGACGGTGAGCGGGTGACGCTGGTGACCTTCGCCGACCATGCCTCCCAGACCGCTTGGCGCACTCAGGTCGAGCACCTGGCCGCGCAGCGGCGGGGACGGGAGGCGTTCTACGCCAGCTACACGCTGCAGGTCGCCGACGTGACCAGTGTCAGCCTGTTTGGCGGTGGTGCAGTTGGCGGTGGTGCAGTTGGCGGTGGCGGTGGGATTTGAACTGTCACAACCATCCCATCCGAGCTTGACCCTAACTTACTTACAGTCATGTGTTTTCGCAGTCAGAGGGCATATTTCCCGGTATCGGCTGACCGAGTCCGACCTTCCGTCACCGGAGGTTTCCGGACCTTCTGTGACCACTCTGTGACCACCGCAAGCCTCCGCGACCGGCAGAGCTCCGACCCAGTAGCCAAGACCGCGCGATCCCGCACTGTCCGCGCACGCCTAAACGAGAAGCTCAGACGCGGTGCCACCTCAGTCGTGCGAG
>JBHEMB010000279.1:0-2579 GCA_046262855.1 Mycobacteriales bacterium
ACACTCGTCATGCTCGGCACCGACGAGCAGTCGCTGGCCCAGGGACAGGCGGCCTTCACCTCAGGGCAGCGGCTCGACTACCGGATTCGCTGACGCTGGGGTGCTCGGCCTGCGGTCACCGTCGCGCCAGGCCCGGACGACCTCATCCACGCTCGTGCAGGTCGCGAGCAGAGACAGGGTGTACCGCACCACCTGCTCCCCGTACTCCACTGGCACCCCCACGACGGCGTCGGTCGGGAGCACGACCTGGTAGGCCCGGTTGACGGCGTCGAACACCATGTGGTGATGGCGATGTTGAGCGAGACCCCGGCGAGCACGACGGTGCGCACCCCCTCGTTGCGCAGCACCGCGTCGAGGCTGCTTCCCGTCAACGAGGACAAGCCCGCGTGGCGGGGCAGCACCAGGTCGCCCGCGACGAAGAGCTCGGGCAACGGCCGGCTGCTCGCGCTGCCGGGCGCGTGGTCGGCCCCCGCCTTGCGCGCGCCGGCGAACAGCCGGCCGCAGCGGCTGTGGCCGTAACGCGCGGGAAGGTCCTCGGCGACGGCGTGGATGACGGGCACGGCGACCGTTCGCGCGGCTGCGACCAGCCGGGCGGTCGCCGCGAGCGCGCCCGTCTCCCGATAGGCCGCGGCCAGCTCAGCGAACACCGACAGGTCGCCCACCACTCCGCACTGGCCCTCGACGACGACGAGTGCCGTGGTCGCGGGTCGGAGCAGGTCTGGCAGCGTCATGCCCGCGCCAGCGGTCGCGCGACCTGCTCGGCTACCCGCTGCACGTTCTCCAGCCAGCCGGCCCGGCTGGGCGCGTCGAGCGACAGGCACAGCCAGCTGACCCCGGCCTCGGCCATGACCGCAGCGTCCTCGATCAGCTCAGCCGGCCGCAGACCGGGCCGGCCGAACGGGTGGCTGAACGGCGCACAGCACACGACGGGACTGCCCATGCGGCCGGCCGCGTCCCAGGCACCGCGCAGCGCCTCGATCCGCGCGGCGAGCGTGGCATGGTCCGGCAGCGCGTCGGTGCCGGTCTGCGCAGCCAGCGCGGCAGGCGCAGGAAAGGGCATCCAGCCCTGGCCGAGCTCTACCGTGCGGCGAAGGGCGGCTGCCGAGTTGCCACCGATCCAGACCGGGGGCGGGACCTTCGGCAGCGGCTCGGCCATATTGCCGTGCGGCCCGGCCTCGCCCCGCCAGACCGACAACAACCGCGGGAGCGCCTCGTCGAGGAGCCGGCCACGGTGCGCGTGGTTGGCTTCGAGCCCGTCGAACTCGGCGCGCAGGTAGCCAGGGCCGACGCCCACCACCAACCGGTCGCCGCTGGCCACAGCCAGCGAGCCCAGCCCGTGCGCGGCGACCGCCGGGTGGCGGTAGGCGAGCACGTAGATGTTCGTGATCAGCTGCAGCGACGACGTTCCCGCGGCAGCTGCGGTGAGCGCGACCAGTGGGTCCATGGCGTGGTGGCCGCCGGCAGCTACCCACTGCGCCGGGGGATACGGGTGGTCGCTGACGTGCACCGCGTCGAGCCCGGCGGCCTCGACCGCCGACGCCATCTCTGCGATGGCGCGCACGCCGAGGAACTCGTCGGGCCGGTCGACGAGCCGGGTGGGCAACTCCAGCGCGAAGCGCACTAGCCGAGTGCACCCGCATCGCGCACCGCCCGCACCCGCGACTCGTCGTAGCCGAGGACCTCCCGCAGGACGACGTCGCCGTGCTCTCCGGGTGTCGGCGCGTGCTGAGGCGGGGGGAGCAGCTCGCCGTTGACCCGCACCGGAAAGGGCAGCTGGTCGGCACCGAGCCGCTCCGCCGGGATCCAGGGCAGCCGGGCCTGGAACTGCGGGTCCTTGCCGATGTCCTGCGAGCTGTTGACGGGCGAGATCGGCACGTCGGCCTCGAGCCCGAGCTGCACCCACTGCTGGTTCGTGCGCATCGCGAACAGGGAGCCGAGTTCCTTGCGGAGGGCGGTGTTGCCACGTGCGTGATCTGCCAGTTCCGCTCCGGGGTGCGCCTCGAAGAGGTCCGGCCGTCCCACGGCGACGCAGAACGACTTCCAGAACTTGCGCTCGCTGGCCTGGAACAGGACATGCCCGTCGGCGCTGGCGTAGATCTGGTAGCGGACGCTGTCGAGCATGCCCCCGGTGCCGGGGGCGCGCCGCTCGTAGTTGTCAGTGGGGTTTCCCGTGACCTCGTCCTCGGGACGCTCGTAGGCCTTCCAGGTCTCGATGGCCATCCAGTCGGTCGCTGCGGCGGCGTCGGACTGTGCGACGTCGAGGTGGCAGCCCCGCCCGGTCTCGCGCGCGCGATGGACAGCGGCAAGCAGCGCAAGGGCCCCGAACAGCGGGCCGGTGTGGATGCCGAGGGAGCGGTGAGCCGGCATCGCCGGCATGCCGTCGTGGTCGATGGGCTCGACCACCCCGGCCCACGCGTCATAGGCCACGCCGTGCGTCGGCAGGTCGCGATAGGGGCCACTGCCGCCGAAGCCGCTGATCGACACGAGCACGACGCGTGGGTTCACCTCCCGCAGCTCATCGAAGCCGAGGCCGCGCTTGGCGAGCGCCCCCGGGCGCATGGCCTCGACGACCGCATCGG
>JBHEMB010000280.1:0-3487 GCA_046262855.1 Mycobacteriales bacterium
CGAGGGACCCGTGCCCGACGACCGCGAGCATCTTCGCGACCTCGTCCTCGGACGGCCCGATGTGCCGGGTCGCGAACGGGGCGGCTGCTTCCATCTCCCGGAGGGAGAGGTTCTTCTCGGTGCTCATGTCGGGAATGCTCATGCTGACTCCGGAGGGCATGCTGGCGCGGACCCTCCCCCTCTGTCGTGGGGCCTGAGAGCTTCGCCGCCCACCGCCGCACCCGGCTTCCGGATGCCTGCTGTGCACTGCTTTCACCGTCGGCGTCCCGACCTGCTGCCGCAGTGCTGCCACACCGCGTACCGCAGTCCCGGAGCTTTCCAGAGGTGCCTACCCATGCGGTCCGGTTGCCTGAGAGGTTGTCGGGGAGAGAATGCTCCTTCGGCGCCCGGCGCTGGCTGCGCAGGGACTCTCCCGCAGGGGTGATCGGCAAGTGCGAGCCTAACAGCGCCGAGCCGCCACGACACCCGCCGACACGAACACCTGCCGACACGACCCACCTGCGCGTCTCAGCGTCCCTTGCGTCCTACCGCAGGCGCACCCAAAGGCTCAGACCCACGCCCGCACTGCTGGACGGTGCGAGCACCGATGTCCAGCGGACGGAGCCGTCAGGCGCTGGTGCGGCGCTTGCGGCGGTTCGCGAGCTCGTCGCCCGGGTGGCCGTCCGGGTGAGCGTCCGAGGCGGCGGCCCCGTCCCGGTGGGCGCGCTCTCCGGGCAGCTGGGCCAGGGTGCCCTCGACGTCGCGCACCTGGCGGCCGACCGCGATCGCGAACACGGCCTGGCCGCCCTGCAGTAGGTCGACCACCTCGTCGGTGCTGGTGCACTCATAGACCGTCGTGCCGTCGCTGATGAGCGTGACCTGTGCGAGGTCCTCGACTCCCCGATGGCGCAACGTGCTGATGGCGGTACGGATGTTGGGCAGGGAGACACCGGCGTCGAGCAGCTTCTTCACGACCTTGAGCACCAGGATGTCGCGGAAGGCATACAGCCGCTGCGTCCCGGAGCCCGAGGCCTCTCGCACGCTCGGCTCGACGAGTCCGGTGCGGGCCCAGTAGTCGAGCTGGCGGTAGGTGATGCCGGCCGCGCTGCAGGCCGTCGGGCCGCGGTAGCCGATGTCCTCCACGAGGCCGCCCGGACGCTCCTCCGCAGGCAGGTCGTCGAACAGGGTGCCCTGCAAGGTGATGGTCGCGTGGGTGGGATCGGGCTCGTGCGCGTCCACCAGGTGCTCCGCTCTCGTCGTACGGGTCTGTGCCGCTGCCTTGCTCGCACCGCTGGCTGCCACCGCGATGCCGGACGGACGCTAGGAACCCTCAACCTCTGGGTCAACGATGTCGGCGGCGAGTCTCAGCCCTCAACCTCTTGTCGAGGGTGAGGGTCAGGCGTCCTTGTCGAAGTCCTCAGGTGAGATGGTGTCGAGGAACTCGCGGAAGCGCTCGACCTCGTCCTCCTGCTCGTCCGGGATGGCGATGCCGGCCTCCGCCAGGACGGCTTCCTCGCCCCGGATGACGGTGCCCGTGCGCATCGCGAGCGCGATCGCATCGCTCGGCCGCGCGCTCACCGTGACGCCACCGTCGAAGGTGAGCTCGGCGTAGAAGACCCCGTCGCGGAGGTCGCTGATCGTGACCGCCTGCAGCGGTCGGTCCAGCGCCTCGAGGAGGTCCTTCAGCAGGTCGTGCGTCATGGGCCGCTGGGTCACCACACCCTGCTGGGCGAACGCGATGGCGGTGGCCTCCACCGCGCCGATCCAGATCGGCAGGTAGCGGTCTCCGTCGGTTTCCTTCAGCAGCACGATGGGCTGCTGGCTGGGGAGCTCGACGCGCACCCCCACCACTGTCAGCTCGGTCGTCACCGAACCGTCGGGGTCGCTCATGGTTCGACCTTACTCCGCGCTGGGGCGAACGCCAGGGCCGGGAGCCCGGAAATGCCAGGCCTGTGACTAGCGACGCAGGCCGGGAGCGAGCCCGGCCTTCACCAGCGTGGCGTGCAGCTTGACGGAGAGCGCGGCGAGCTCGCGCGCGACCTCGTCGGCGCGCGCCCGAGCTTCGGGGTTGCGCTGCCGGACCAGCGGCGTGACGACCTGCTCGACGAGCCCGATCTCGCGCTCGGCGGCGGACTTGAACGGCCGCAGGTGCCGCGCCTCGATGCCGAACCGGGCCATCTCTGCCACGGTCTTCGCGACCACCAGCGCATCACCGTCGTAGTGGCTGCTCCCGGACCGGGGGCTGACCAGGCCGAACTGCTCGAGCTGCACGAGCTGGTCGGGCTCGAGTCCAGCGGCATCGAGCAGCTCCCGCCGCGACAGCCGGACCTCGCTCGCATCGGGCCGGAACGCCTCCGGGCCCGGCATGCCCTCGGCCGCGACCAGCGCGCGGGGCACCTTGGGGCCCGTGCTGCCGGTGGCCGGCGGCTCGAGTCCCCGGTCGATGGCGTCGAGGTGCTCCTTGATGACCCGCAGCGGCAGGTAGTGGTCGCGCTGGGCCGACAGCACGTAACGCAGCCGGCTGACGTCCTCCCGCGAGAACTTCCGGTAGCCGGACGAGGTGCGCTCAGGCTTGATCAGCCCCTCGTCCTCGAGGAACCGGATCTTGGAGATCGTCACGTCCGGGTACTCCGGGCGCAGCTGACCGAGCACCTCGCCGATGCTCATGAAGGCCCGGCTCGGCATACCCGTGCTGCTGGGGACGGCCACGTCAGCTCCCCTCTGCGGTCGGCCGCGACGCGGTGAGGAACACCAGGCGGTACTTGCCGATCTGGACCTCGTCGCCGCCCGCGAGGGCCGCGGTCTCGATGCGCTGCCGGTTGAGGTAGGTGCCGTTCAGGCTGCCGACGTCGCGGACCACGAAGCCGCCGCCGTCGCGGTGGAACTCGGCATGCCTGCGGGAGACGGTCACGTCGTCGAGGAAGATGTCGCTGTCCGGGTGCCGGCCGGCCGTCGTGACGTCAGCGTCCAGCAGGAACCGGGAGCCCGCGTTCGGGCCGCGCTTGACGACGAGCAGCGCAGAGCCCGGCGGCAGCGACTCGGCGACGCCGGACGCGTGCTCGTCAGACGTCTCCACCTCCGCTCCCGCGCCGCTGTCGAGGGCGCCCTCGAGCCCCGCCAGCGAGATGGTGGACGTGCTGTCGCTGCTGCCCTCCCCCGCGGCCGGTCGGCCGGTCGGTGCCCCGCATCGCGCGCAGAAGCGGCTGTCGTCGGGGTTCTGCTGGCCGCACTGGGTGCAGAACACGGTGTCGCCGCCTCCTCGGGTGCCGGGCGCAGGTCAGCAGCGCCGACCTGGCGCTGCACCTGCTGGTGCCCCCGGCCCGGCCCGTCGAACCGGGGGAAGCGGTCGACCGAAGGCCACGGCGGGCGCACAGCGAACCTAGTGCCGGCTCGCCGCAGGGTCAACCCGGGGTCGACGGTGAGGTTCGCTCCCAATCCTCGACCTGAGGTCGAGACAAAAAGCCGATCAGTGCGCGGTCAGCGCCTCATAGGCGGCTGCGTCCAGCAG
>JBHEMB010000281.1:0-9878 GCA_046262855.1 Mycobacteriales bacterium
TGCTCGAGCTGGCCGCTCTGTTCGGAGAGCTGGGCCGGCTCGACCTCGACGACCGCCGGCTCGCCGTACGCGTCGTGCGGCAGTTCACCGACGCGGCACTGGCCAGGCAGCGGACCCGTCGGCCCCCAGGCCGCTGACGAGCTGCCCATGGACGTCGTTCCGCACACCCAGAGCGCAGGCAACAGGACGTCACTCCGACCGGCAGGATCCGAGAAGTTCGAGCCGGGTGTGCTCCGCCCGGTGCGGCCGCTGCCGCTCGGCATCACCCGGGAGTGGGCGTGGGGTGTTGCGACCGGCGCCGGTGTCGACGTGGCGGTGATCGACAGCGGCATCGAGGACGGACACCCCATGGTCGGTCGGGTGGACTCTGCGGTCGCGCTGTCCTACGACGCGGCCCAGCCGGACGGCGTCCGCCTCGACGAGGGCCCGCACGACGACCTGTTCGGGCACGGGACGGCCTGCGCGGGGATCATCCGGCGGTTGGCGCCGGACTGCCGGCTGCACAGCGTCCGGGTGCTCGGGGACCGGCTGACGGGTCGCGGGCCCGTGTTCGCCGCGGGGGTCCGCTGGGCCCTGCAGCAGGGGTTCCCCGTCGTCAACCTCTCGCTCTCCACGGGCAAGGACGACTACCACGGGTTGTTCCACGACCTGGCGGACGAGGCCTACTTCCGCGGTGTCGCGCTGGTGTGCGCGGACAACAACGCGCCCGTCCCGTCGTACCCCTCCCAGTTCTCCGCCGTGTTCTCCGTCGCAGCGCACACGCGCACGGACCCGGAGGGCTTCGACTTCAACCCGGACCCGCCGGTGGAGCTCGGGGCGCCCGGTATCGAGGTCGAGGTCGCCTGGCGCGGGGGCGCGTCGCTGTCGGCCACCGGCAACAGCTTCGCCGCGCCGCACATCTCGGGCATGCTCGCGCGGATCCTGTCCAAGCACCCGGGGATGACGCCCTTCCAGCTCAAGACGGTGCTGCACTCCTGCGCCGACAACGCCACGCCCGACCTCGGGGGGTGATGCGGCTCACGGGCGCACGTTGGACGGCCCGCGGCGGCATGACGTACGATGACACGTCGGTCTGTGACCGGCGCGCCTCAGCATGCCTGTCGTCTGCCAGACGGCCGGGCCCGCTCGGAGCAGACTGAACCACAACCACAACCGTGAAGCGAGGACATGCCGAAGAAGGACGGGGCCATCGAAATCGAGGGCCGAGTCGTCGAGCCGCTCCCCAACGCGATGTTCCGCGTGGAGCTGCAGAACGGCCACAAGGTCTTGGCTCACATCAGCGGCAAGATGCGGCAGCACTACATCCGCATCCTTCCTGAGGACCGTGTCGTCGTGGAGCTCTCGCCCTACGACCTCACCCGCGGTCGCATCGTCTACCGCTACAAGTAAGCCCGCCGCAGTACAGGCACGAGCAAACAGAGAGAGAACCGTGAAGGTCAAGCCGAGCGTCAAGCCGATCTGCGACAAGTGCCGCGTCATCCGACGTCACGGCCGCGTCATGGTGATCTGCTCGTCGACCGCCCGCCACAAGCAGCGGCAGGGCTAGCAGCACCACCACCCGCACAGCGCGTCCCACAGGGTCGCTGGCCCAGCGCCAGAGACACAGCACCCCCGGCTCGGAGGCCGGGGCCCCTCCGGGCGGAGGGGACGGGACGTGCCAGGACCTCCGAACGAAGAAAGCAGGACCCGCCCGATGGCACGCCTTGCCGGCGTCGACCTTCCCCGCGAGAAGCGGTTGGAGATCGCGCTCACCTACATCTACGGCATCGGCCGCACTCGTGCCCAGCAGACGCTGGCCGAGACCGGTGTCTCCGCAGACGTCCGCGTCAAGGACCTGGCCGAGGAAGACCTCGTCAAGCTCCGCGACTGGATCGACGCCAACTACAAGGTCGAGGGCGACCTGCGGCGCGAGGTCGCCGCGGACATCCGCCGCAAGATCGAGATCGGCTGCTACCAGGGCATCCGGCACCGCCGCGGTCTCCCGGTCCACGGCCAGCGCACGCACACCAACGCGCGCACCCGCAAGGGCCCGAAGAAGACCGTCGCCGGCAAGAAGAAGCCGAAGAAGTAGGGACTGAGTAGATGCCTCCCAAGAGTCGTACCGCTGCCGGCGTGAAGAAGGTCCGCCGCAAGGAGAAGAAGAACGTCGCCCACGGGCACGCTCACATCAAGAGCACGTTCAACAACACGATCGTCTCGATCACCGACCCCGCGGGCAACGTGATCAGCTGGGCTTCCGCCGGCCACGTCGGCTTCAAGGGCTCCCGCAAGTCCACGCCGTTCGCTGCCCAGATGGCCGCCGAGAACGCTGCCCGCAAGGCGCAGGAGCACGGCATGAAGAAGGTCGACGTCTTCGTGAAGGGCCCGGGCTCCGGTCGCGAGACCGCGATCCGCTCGCTGCAGGCCGCCGGTCTCGAGGTCGGCTCGATCAGCGACGTGACCCCCGTTCCCCACAACGGCTGCCGCCCGTCCAAGCGGCGCCGAGTCTGACCAGGAGCTGCTGACCCATGGCCCGTTACACAGGCGCCGACTGCCGCCGTTGCCGTCGCGAGAAGATGAAGCTGTTCCTCAAGGGCAGCAAGTGCGAGTCCCCGAAGTGCCCGATCGAGATCCGTCCCTACCCCCCGGGTGAGCACGGCCGCGGTCGCACGAAGGACTCCGAGTACCTCCTGCAGAAGCGTGAGAAGCAGAAGTGCGCGCGGATCTACGGCGTGCTCGAGAAGCAGTTCCGCGGCTACTACGAGGAGGCGAACAAGAAGACCGGCAAGACCGGTGAGAACCTGCTCGTCATCCTCGAGAGCCGCCTCGACAACGTCGTCTACCGCGCCGGTTTCACGACCTCGCGCGACCACGCCCGCCAGGCGGTGCGCCACGGCCACGTCCTGGTCAACGGCAAGAAGGTCGACATCCCGTCGTACCGCGTCAGCGCCAACGACATCGTCGAGATCCGTCCGAAGAGCCGCGAGCTGACGCCCTACGTCATCGCCCGTGAGACCGCTGGCGACCGCCCGTCGCCGCCGTGGATGGAGGTCATCTCCTCGCAGATGCGCGTCCTGGTGCACAACCTCCCGAGCCGGCAGGTCATCGACACGCCGGTGCAGGAGCAGCTCATCGTCGAGCTCTACTCCAAGTAGGTCCCTGAAGCCGCGGGCCTCGCCACCCCGCGGACCCTTCGCGATGTCATATGGCGGGCGTCGCGGAACCTGTCCCTGAAAGGACAAAGCGTGCTCATCGCACAGCGCCCCACCCTCAACGAAGAGGTGATCAGCGAGCGTCGCTCGCGGTTCACCCTGGAGCCGCTCGAGCCCGGCTTCGGCTACACCCTCGGCAACTCGCTCCGTCGTACCCTGCTGAGCTCGATCCCCGGCGCTGCCGTGACGAGCATCCGCATCGACGGCGTGCTGCACGAGTTCACCACCGTGCCCGGTGTCAAGGAAGACGTCACCGACATCATCCTGAACCTCAAGGAGCTCGTCGTGAGCTCCGAGAGCGACGAGCCGGTCGTCATGTACCTGCGCAAGCAGGGCCCGGGTCAGGTCACCGCCGCTGACATCGCGCCTCCGGCCGGTGTCGAGGTGCACAACCCCGACCTGCACATCGCGACGCTGAACGGCAAGGGCCGGCTCGAGATCGAGCTCACCGTCGAGCGCGGTCGCGGCTACGTCTCGGCCGTGCAGAACAAGCAGGCCGGCCAGGAGATCGGCCGCATCCCGGTCGACTCGATCTACTCGCCGGTCCTCAAGGTGACGTACAAGGTCGAGGCCACCCGTGTCGAGCAGCGCACGGACTTCGACAAGCTCGTGCTCGACGTCGAGACCAAGAACTCGATGACGCCGCGCGACGCCGTCGCCTCCGCCGGCAAGACCCTCGTCGGCCTGTTCGGCCTGGCGCAGGAGCTCAACGAGGAGGCGGAGGGCATCGACATCGGCCCGTCGCCGACGGACGCTGCGCTGGCAGCCGACCTCGCGTTGCCGATCGAGGAGATGGACCTCACCGTCCGCTCCTACAACTGCCTCAAGCGCGAGGGCATCCACACCGTCGGCGAGCTCGTCTCGCGGTCGGAGGCGGACCTGCTCGACATCCGCAACTTCGGCAGCAAGTCGATCGACGAGGTCAAGATCAAGCTGCACCAGATGGGCCTCGGCCTGAAGGACAGCCCGCCCGGGTTCGACCCCAGCCAGATCGCCCAGTCCTACGGGACGGACGACTACGTGTCCTTCAGTGACACGCCTGAGGACGACGCCGAGGTCGAGGGCGACGGCACGACCTGGACCGAGACCGAGCAGCTCTAGCGACAACCGGTACGACGGGAGGGCTCACGCGCTCCCGTCGTACCGTGCAAGACCGGGCCCCCGCGACCGCGGCGGTGCCCCCACGGAGGCCGAACCTCCCGCTCCTGACAGGAGAGAGCAATGCCCACGCCCACCAAGGGTCCGCGCATGGGTGGCAGCCCGGCGCACGAGCGCCTGATGCTCGCCAACCTCGCGACGTCGCTGCTCGAGCACGGTCGGATCGCGACGACCGAGAGCAAGGCCAAGCGGCTTCGCCCGTACGTCGAGAAGCTGATCACCTTCGGCAAGCGCGGCGACCTGCACGCGCGCCGCCAGGTGCTGAAGGTCATCCGCGACAAGTCCGTCGTGCACACGCTGTTCGACGAGATCGGCCCGCGCTACGAGAACCGCCCCGGCGGCTACACCCGCATCGTCAAGACCGGCCCGCGCAAGGGCGACAACGCCCCCATGGCGATCATCGAGCTCGTCGAGCCGCTGACGATCGCGCAGCAGGCAGTCGGCGAGGCCGAGCGCGCCCGCGGCACCAAGGTCGCTCCGCGCAAGGCTCCCACCGGCGCCACGCTGGAGGCTGCGGAGGAGCTCGCCGCCGAGTCCCCGACCGCCGCCGCAGTCGTTGCCGAGGCGGCTGCCGCCGAGGCGGAGGAGGCCGGTCAGCTGCCCGGCGAGGCCGAGGTCACCGAAGCGCCGGTCCTCGAGCCGGTCGAGGAGACCGCGCAGGCCGAGGCGCCGGTGCAGGGTGACCTGCTCGCCGAGGAGCCGGCCGCCGAGGCTGCTGCGGAGGAGGCCGCCGAGGTCGCCACCGAGGCGCCTGAGGCCAGCACGGCCGAGACCGACGAGAAGCCGGCCGAGTAGCACCCCGCACGTCACCGAGGAGCCCGTCCCC
This sequence comes from Mycobacteriales bacterium, assembly GCA_046262855.1. GTDB lineage: Bacteria > Actinomycetota > Actinomycetes > Mycobacteriales > SCTD01 > RYN-111. The sequence goes on from JBHEMB010000281.1 coordinate 5,176, forward strand.
GTTTGGGGGCGGGCTCCTCGTCTTCTCACCTCACTCGTCGTTTCACTGAATCGCGGCGTCCTGCGCCCTCCGATTCGGTGAAACGGCACGGGGAGTGGCTAGCGTCGAGCGGGTGGAGGACGAGCCGGTGGTGCGGGTGCGCCTGGACCTGGGCTATGACGGGACCGACTTCGCCGGCTGGGCGTTCCAGCACGACCAGCGCACCGTGCAGGGGGAGCTGGAAAGGGCCCTGGCGGTCCTCTCCCGGCGTGCAGACCTGCCGCGGGTGACGGTGGCCGGGCGCACCGACGCAGGGGTGCACGCGACCGGCCAGGTGGCGCACATCGACCTGCCTGCCGAGGTGGCGAGCGACCGGCTGCTGCGTCGCCTCAACGGGCTGCTGCCCCCGGACATCCGGGTGCACGCGGCGGCGCCGGCCCCCCCGGGCTTTGACGCGCGGTTCTCAGGGCTCGCGCGGACCTACCGCTACCGCGTGGCGGACCGGCCGGAGGACGTCAACCCGCTGCGCCGGCACGACACCCTGGCGTGGCCCCGTGAGCTGGACCTGGACGCCATGCGAACGGCGTCCTCGCAGCTGCTGGGACTGCACGACTTCGCGGCGTTCTGCCGGCGCCGCGAGGGTGCCACGACGGTACGCACGCTCCTGCAGCTCGACTGGGCCCGCGAGGACGTCCTGGTCGCCACCGTGCGCGCGGACGCCTTCTGCCACTCGATGGTCCGCTCGCTCGTGGGCGCCCTGCTCAGCGTGGGTGAGGGCCGCCGCCCCGCTGAGTGGCCCGCCACCCTGCTGAGCGCCGAAGCACGCGCCTCCGACGTCGTCGTCGCCCCGCCGCAGGGGCTCACGCTGGTCCGGGTCGAGTACCCGCCCGACGACCAGCTGCTGACCCGCCAGTCGATCACCCGCAACCTCCGGGTCTGACATGGCGTTGCGTCATCGCAAGGGGTCGGGGAGCCGCGCTCGGCAGGTATGACGCAACGTGGGGCGGAACTCGTTCGTGGTGCAGGGTCATCTCCGCGACGATGGAGGCATGGGGTACGTCGACTGCCAGTCGCTCAGCTATGTCCTGCCGGACGGGCGGGTGCTGTTCGCCGACACCAGCTTCCGCGTCGGCGACGGGACCAAGACGGCACTGGTCGGCGCGAACGGCACGGGCAAGACGACGCTGCTGCGGATCATCGCGGGGGACCTGAAGCCGAGCGAGGGTGGCGTCGCACGCGACGGCGGCCTCGGCGTGATGCGCCAGTTCATCGGCTCGATCCGCGACGAGACCGAGGTCCGGGACCTGCTCCTGGACCTGAGCCCTCCCGCCGTACGCAAGGCCGGCCGTGCCCTCGAGAAGGCCGAGCTGGCGATGATGGAGCACGACGACGAGAAGTCCCAGATGCGCTATGCCACAGCGCTGTCCGACTGGGGCGACGCGCACGGCTACGACGCCGAGGTGACCTGGGACGTCTGCACGATGGCGGCGCTCGGGATTCCCTACGACAAGGCGATGTACCGCAAGCTGCACACCCTGTCCGGCGGCGAGCAGAAGCGGCTCGCCCTCGAGGCGCTGCTCCGCGGCCCGGACGAGGTGCTGCTGCTCGACGAGCCCGACAACTACCTCGACGTGCCCGGCAAGCGGTGGCTGGAGGCTGCCCTGGCGGAGTCGCCGAAGACGGTGCTGTTCGTCTCTCACGACCGCGAGCTGCTGGGCAACGTCGCGACCCGGGTCGTGACGATCGAGGCGCACGGCGCCTGGGTGCACGGCGCCGGGTTCGCGACCTACCACGAGGCGAGGAAGGCCCGCCGGGAGCGGCTCGGGGAGCTGCACAAGCGCTGGGACGAGGAGAACGCCCGGCTCAAGCAGCTCGTCATCACGCTGCGCGAGCAGGCCAAGATCAGCCCCGACATGGCATCGCGCTACCGGGCCATGCAGACCCGCTACGAGAAGTTCCTCGAGGTGGGGCCGCCGCCCGAGCAGGTCGTCGACCAGAAGGTCACGATGAAGCTGCGCGGCGGCCGCACCGGGGTGCGGGCGATCACCTGCGAGCAGCTTGAGCTCACCGGGCTGATGAAGCCGTTCGACCTGGAGGTCTTCTACGGCGAGCGGGTCGCGGTGCTGGGCTCCAACGGCTCCGGGAAGTCGCACTTCCTGCGGCTGTTCGCCGGCCAGCCCGTCAGCCACACCGGCGTCGCGCGGCTGGGCGCGCGGGTCGTGGCGGGCTGGTTCGCCCAGACCCACGAGCAGCCGGAGCTGTACGGCAAGACGCTGGTGGAGGTGCTGCACCGCGGTGACGGCGACCGGCGCGGCATGGAGCGCGGCCAAGCGATCGGTGCCCTGCGGCGGTACGAGCTGGACGGCCAGGCCGACCAGGCCTTCGACTCCCTGTCCGGTGGCCAGCAGGCCCGCTTCCAGGTGCTGCTGCTCGAGCTGGGTGGCGCCACGCTGCTGCTGCTCGACGAACCCACGGACAACCTCGACCTGGCGTCGGCAGAAGCCCTCGAGGAAGGCCTCGAGTCCTTCGACGGGACGGTGCTGGCGGTGACCCACGACCGGTGGTTCGCGCGCGGGTTCGACCGGTTCCTGGTCTTCGGGGAGTCAGGTGAGGTCTACGAGTCGCCGGAGCCCGTCTGGGACGAGGGAAGGGTCCAGCGTGCGCGTTGAGGAGGTCCGCGACTGGCGGGTGTGGAAGCCGCTCCGGCTCGAGGCGCTGGCCGACACCCCCATCGGCTTCGGGGAGCTGCATGCTGACGCCGCGGCGCAGGCCGACGAGGAGTGGGAGGCCCACTGGGCGAGGCCCGGGCTCCGGCTGATCGCGTACGACGGTGCCGAACCCGTCGGGATGGCCGGCGGATTCCGCCGCGAGGACGGTGCCGCTGTCCTGTTCGGGGTGTACGTGCGACCTGCCGCCCGCGGCCAGGGGGTCCTGGAGGCGCTCGTGGACCGCGTGCAGGCGTGGGCGGCGCCCGACCCGCTGCAGCTCGACGTGCACGTGGACAACCGGCGCGCGCTGTCGGCGTACCAGCGGCTGGGGTTCGTCGAGGACGGGACCGTGACGGTGGGCGGCGGCATCGACGGCCGGGACCTGGTCGGGATGGTCCGGCCCCAAGATCATCGTGGAGTCCGCTGAGCGTGGCAGCGGCCCTGCCAGTCACACGATGATCACGCAGGACCGTTCTTTGCAGGCCGAGGGGCGCACCAGGTAGTCTGATCGGCTGCTGATGGGCGCAGTTCGGCGATCCGTTGGAACCCGTGCGTCCAGAACACAGAGCTGAGAGAAGACACAGTGCCCACGTACCAGCCGAAGCCTGCTGACGTTACGCGTCAGTGGCACGTCATCGACGCCAACGACGTCGTCCTCGGGCGCCTGGCGACCCAGGTCGCCACGCTGCTGCGCGGCAAGCACAAGGCGTACTACGCGCCGCACCTGGACACCGGTGACTTCGTCGTCGTCATCAACGCCGGCAAGGTCGCGATGACCGGCAACAAGCGCGAGCAGTCGCGCGTGCACCGCCACTCCGGCTACCCGGGCGGCCTCACGTCCGTGTCCTACGACGAGGTCCTCAACACCCGCCCCGAGCGAATCATCGAGAAGGCCGTCAAGGGGATGCTCCCGCACAACACCCTCGGCCGTCAGATGCTCTCGAAGCTGAAGGTGTACGCCGGCCCGACTCACCCCCACCAGGCGCAGAGCCCGGTTCCCTTCGAGATCACGCAGGTGGCGCAGTAATGACTGCCGAGCTCATCCAGACCGTCGGCCGCCGCAAGGAGGCCATCGTCCGCGTCCGGCTCGTGCCGGGCACCGGCGACTACAAGCTCAACGGCCGCACCATCGAGGACTACTTCCCGAACAAGGTGCACCAGCAGGCCATCAACGAGCCCTTCGTCACGCTTGAGAAGCAGGGCCAGTACGACGTCATCGCGCGGCTCTCCGGCGGCGGCGTCTCCGGCCAGGCCGGTGCCCTGCGCCTCGCGATCGCGCGTGCGCTCATCGAGGTCGACCTCGAGGACCGCCCCGCCCTGAAGAAGGAGGGCTTCCTGACCCGCGACGCGCGGATCAAGGAGCGCAAGAAGTACGGCCTCAAGAAGGCCCGCAAGGCGCCCCAGTACAGCAAGCGCTAGGCCGTCACCGCTCGAGGCGGTCTCCGTTCGACGGGGGCCGCCTCGCGGCATGTCTGAGGGAGTGCATTGGCACGGTTGTTCGGCACCGACGGAATCCGCGGGCTCGCGTTCGGCGAGGTCCTGACGGAGGACCTGACGCGTCAGGTCGCTGCCGCTGCCGTCCGGGTCCTCGGCGGCTCCCGCGTGGTCCTCGGCCGTGACACCCGCCCGTCGGGACCCGCGCTGGAGAAGGCCGCCGTCGAGGGCTTCACGGCCGCCGGCGCCGACGTCGTACTGCTCGGCGTCGTGCCCACTCCAGCGGTCGCGCAGGTGGTCGCCGCCGGTGGTGCCGACCTCGGCGTGATGCTCTCGGCCAGCCACAACCCGATGCCGGACAACGGCATCAAGCTGTTCGCCAAGGGCGGGCACAAGCTTCCGGACGAGGTCGAGGACGCCGTCGAGACCGCGATCGCGCACAACGCGGCCCGCGAGTGGACCCGCCCGGTCGGTGCGGGCGTGGGCCGGATCTCCGACCACACCGAAGGAGCCGAGCGGTACCTCGCGCACCTGCTCGCTGGCCTGCCGACCAGGCTGGACGGGCTGAAGGTCGTCGTCGAC
>JBHEMB010000282.1:0-13647 GCA_046262855.1 Mycobacteriales bacterium
GCCTTGAACGCCGCCCGCACCGCGATCTCGGTCTTGCTGTAGCCGACGTCGCCACAGATGACGCGGTCCATCGGGATGGGCTTCTCCATGTCCTGCTTGACCTCGTCGATGGCCTCCATCTGGTCGGGCGTCTCGATGTAGGGGAAGGCATCCTCGAGCTCGCGCTGCCAGGGCGTGTCGGGGCCGTAGGCGTGACCGGGAGCGCTGGTCCGTGCTGCGTAGAGCTGGATGAGCCCCGCCGCGATCTCCTTGACCGCCTTCTTGGCGCGACCCTTGCGCTTGGCCCAGTCGCTGCCGCCGAGCCGGTCGAGCGACGGCGCCTCGCCACCGACGTACCGCGTGACCTGCTCGAGCTGGTCGGTGGGGACGAACAGCTTGTCGCCCTTGGCGTACTCGAGGATGAGGTACTCGCGGGTGGCGCCGGCGACGGTGCGCTGCACCATCTCGAGGTACCTGCCGACGCCGTGCTGCTCGTGCACGACGGGGTCACCTGCCCTGAGCTGCAAGGGATCCACCGCGTTCTTGCGCCTGCTGGGCATCCGCTTCGACAGGTCCTTGGAGGCCGGTCCCTTGGCTCCGGTGAGGTCGCCTTCGGTGAGGACCAGCGTCTGCAGCAGCTCGCTCGACCAGCCGGTGTCGAGGCAGCCGGTGCTGACGACCGCCAGGCCCTTCTCGGGATGTGCGTCGAACTCGCCGCGCACCCGGATGTCGGCGCCCTTCAGCACCTCCACCATGCGCTGAGCGGTGCCCTCGCCTTCGCTCGTGAGGACGACCTGCCAGCCCTCGGCCACGTGCCTGCGGATGTCCTCGAGGGCCCGTTCGGTCTCGCCCCGGTAGCCCTGCGGAGCACGTGCGGCGAGCACGACGGTGTCGTCCTCCACCTCCTCGTCAACCGTGAAGGGCGTGATGCTCCACCACGGATGACCGTGCGAGGTGGCGTGCTCGCGGACCTCGAGCAAGGTCTTGTACGCCGCCGCCCCGAGATCGACAGGGGCCTGCCCGCCGGACGCCGCGGTCGCCCAACTCGCCTCGAGGAACTCCTGGGAGGTGCGCACCAGGTCGTGCGCGCGGGTGCGGACCCGCTCCGGGTCGCACACGACGACGGCGGTGTCGCGGGGCAGCTCGTCCACCAGCAAAGCCAGGTCGCCGGTGCCTTCGAGCAGGACCGGCGCGAGCGCCTCCATGCCCTCCACGGGATGGCCGTCGGCGAGCTTCACGCAGATCTCGGCCAGCTCGGGGTGCTCCTCGGCCAGCTTGGCCGCGCGCGCGCGGACCTCCGGAGTGAGGAGCAGCTCGCGGCACGGCGGCGCCCACAGGCCGTGCTCCACCTCCTGCAGCGATCGCTGGTCGGCCACCTTGAACGAGCGGATCTCCTCGACCTCGTCGCCCCACAGCTCCACCCGGACCGGGTGCTCCTCGGTTGGCGGGAAGACGTCGAGGATGCCACCGCGGACGGCGAACTCACCGCGCTTCTCGACGAGCTCGACCCGGGCGTAGGCGAGGTCCACCAACCGGCGTACCAGCTCGTCGAGCGGCAGCTCGTCGCCCTTGCGCAGCGCCACGGGCTCGAGGTCTCCGAGGCCCTTGACCTGCGGCTGCAGCATGGAGCGGACGGGGGCGATGACGACGTCCAGCGGCCCCGTCGCGGGATCGTCCTTGCTGGGATGGGCGAGCCGGCGAAGGACAGCGAGCCGGCGGCCGACCGTGTCGGCCCGCGGGCTGAGACGTTCGTGCGGCAGCGTCTCCCAGCTGGGGAACAGCGCCACCCGGTCGCTGTCCAGCAGGCTGCCCAGGGCTGCCTCGAGATCCTCGGCCTCCCGGCCGGTCGCCGTGACGGCGATGACCTGGCGGCCGGTGCGCGCCAGTGCCGCGATGACGAACGGCCGCATCCCGGCCGGGGCGGTGAGGTCGAGGGTCGACGGCACCGCCTCGACCGGGCGGGCCAGCGAGGGGTCGCCGAGGACGGTGTCCAGCAGCGCGGCGAGACTCATGCGAGGGGCTCCAGGGGCACGCGAACAGACCCCGCTCGGCCGAGGCCGGGGGGTGGGTGGTCCTTCGAGCCTACGTGCCGGGTGCGACGCTGACGCCGGTGGACCTGACGGCCTGCCGACAGGACGCTCGTGCCGCGGCGACCTGCGCCGTACGCTCACGCCGTGCCCACCCAGGAGCTGGAGCTGCAGCTCGCCATGATGGCCCGCCGGCTGTCCAAGCCGGTCAGGCTGCATGGCCCGTCGGGCTTCACCGTCCTGGACCGCCCGGCCTACCAGGCGCTGTGGCGGATCTGTGAGGACGGTCCGGTGCGACCCACCACTTTGGCAGGCCTGCTGGAGGTCGACCTGTCGGTCGTGAGCCGTCAGGTCCGCGCTCTCGAGGAGGCCGGCTTCGTGCAGCGGCAGACCGATCCGCAGGACGCCCGGGCCGCGCTGGTCAGCGCGACGGATGCCGGGCGCGAGGCGTTCGAGCGCACGAAGCAGCAGCGCATCGAGGTGCTCGACGAGGTGCTCGCCGACTGGCCCCCCGAGGAGCGTGAGGGCTTCGTGCGGTTGCTGTCCCGGTTCAACGGCCAGCTCGAGTCCGCGATCGCACGCCGCCGCGCGGAAGCCTCCTGAGCTGTCGTCCGCAGCCCAAGCTGTCAGGACGGGTCGACGTGAAAGGTGTTCTGGGCCGCTTCGAGACTGCCTGAGAGCAGCGCCTCCACCGCGTCGGCCGCGCGGTCGACCAGGAAGCCGACCTCCTTCTTCTCCGCTGCACTGAAGTCCTTCAGCACGAAGTCGGCCGGGTCCTGCCGACCCGGGGGCCGCCCGATGCCCCAGCGAACCCTCAGGTAGTCCTTCGTGCCGAGGCTGCGGGTCACCGACTTCAGACCGTTGTGGCCGTTGTCGCCGCCCCCGGCCTTGAGGCGCAGCGTCCCGAACGGGATGTCGAGCTCGTCGTGGATGACGACGATCCGGTCGACCGGCACCTTGAAGAAGTCACGCAGGCTGGCCACCGGCCCGCCGGACTCGTTCATGTAGCACTTCGGCTTGGCGAGCACGACGCGTTGACCGATCAACCGGCCCTCGACGGTGTCCGCGCGCCCCTTGTGGGCCTTGAACCGGCCGCCCATCCGCTCCGCCAGCAGGTCGGCGACGAAGAAACCGACGTTGTGGCGGTTGCCTGCGTAGGCAGGGCCGGGGTTGCCGAGACCGACGACCAACCAGAGGTCGTCCGCCATGCCGGGTGCTTACTCCTCGGAGGCGGGCGCCTCGTCGGCAGCAGCCTCCGCAGACTCCCCAGCCGCAGGCTCAGCCTCGGCTGCCGCCTCCGGCGCGAGCTCGGCCGCAGCGGCCTCGAGCTCGGCCTCGACGGCCTCTGCCGTCGGGGCACCGAGGCCCTGCACGATGACGCCCTCGGGGTCCTCGATGAGGATCGTGCCGGTCGGCAGCTGCACGTCGGAGGCGTGGATGGTGCCACCGACCTTGAGGCCCTCGATGCTGAGCTCGAAGCCGGTGGGCAGGTGGGTGGCCTCGGCCTCGACCGACAGGGTGGTCTTCTGCTGGTCGACCAGCACGTCCGGAGCGGCGTTGCCGACGAGCGTCAGCGGGACGTCCACGGTGACCTTCTCGCCGCGGCGGACGGCGACCAGGTCGACGTGCTCGAGCGTCCGACGGATGGGGTCGCGGACGACGACCTTGGGGAGCGCGAGCTGCTCACCCTCGGGGGTCTGCAGGGCCAGCAGCGCGTTGCTGTCGTGCTTGAGCGCAAGCATCAGCTCGTGGCCGGGCAGCGCGAAGTGGCGGGGCTTGTCGCCATGGCCGTAGAGAACGGCGGGCACCTTGCCGGCACGGCGGGTGCGGCGGGCCGGGCCCTTGCCGAACTCGGGGCGGGGCTCGGCAACGATGCGGACCTCGGACACGGCGGAACTCCTCGAAAACATCTGCAGCTGTGGGGCGCGGATGGCGCAGCGGGAAAGTCTAGCGGAAGCGCCGACCAGCTCTGCTGGCGCAGGCGCGTGAGCGGACGAGCGGCTACGCGGCGCCGTCGAACAGGCTCGTCACCGAGCCGTCCTCGAAGACCTCGCTGATCGCCCGCGCGACCAGCGGGGCGATCGAGAGAACCGTCAGCTTGTCGAAGCGGCTCTCCTCCGAAACGGGGAGCGTGTTCGTGATGATCGTCTCCGTGACCCGGCTGTTCTTGAGCCGATCGACGGCCGGGCCGCTGAGGACGCCGTGCGTGGCCGTGACGATGACGTCAGCGGCGCCGGCGTCGAAGAGGACGTCCGCAGCCTTCGTGATGGTGCCCGCGGTGTCGATCATGTCGTCGACCAGGACGCACACCCGGCCCTCCACGTCACCCACGACGCGGTTCGCGACGACCTGGTTGGCGACGAGCGGGTCCCGGGTCTTGTGGATGAACGCCAGCGGGCAGCCACCCATCCGGTCCGACCAGCGCTCTGACACCCGCACGCGGCCGGAGTCGGGCGACACGATCGTCATGTTGCCCGTGTCGTACTTCGCCGCGACGTAGTCGGCCAGCAGCGGCAGCGCGAAGAGGTGGTCGACCGGGCCGTCGAAGAAGCCCTGGATCTGGGCCGTGTGGAGGTCGACGCTCATCAGCCGGTCGGCGCCGGCCGTCTTGAACATGTCGGCGATCAGACGTGCGCTGATCGGCTCGCGGCCGCGGTGCTTCTTGTCCTGCCGGGCGTACGGGTAGAAGGGCATGACCACGGTGATCCGCTTCGCGGACGCCCGCTTGAGCGCGTCGACCATGAGCAGCTGCTCCATGACCCACGTGTTGATGGGGGCGGCATGGCTCTGCATGACGAACGCGTCGCAGCCGCGGACCGACTCCTCGAAGCGCACGAAGATCTCGCCGTTGGCGAACTCGTAGGCCGACGTCGGCACCGGTTCGACCCCGAGCTCCTTGCCGACCTCCTCGGCCAGCTCCGGGTAGGCCCGGCCCGTAAACAGCATCAGGCTCTTGCGGCTGTCGATCTCAAGGCCGTTCATGCGGGCTTTTCCCCCTTGACCGGACGCTTCTTGGCGGTCCAGCCCTCGATGTTGCGCTGCTTCTCCCGGGCGACGCCGAGGGCGCCGTCCGGGACGTCCTCGGTGATGGCGGACCCGGCCGCCGTGTACGCCTTGTCGCCCACGGTCACGGGCGCCACGAGGCTGTTGTTGCTGCCGACCCGGGCGTCGTCGCCCACGGTCGTGCGGTGCTTGTGCTGCCCGTCGTAGTTCACGACGATCGTGCCGGCGCCGATGTTGCTGCGCTCCCCGATGCTCGCGTCGCCGACGTAGGACAGGTGCGGGACCTTCGTGTCGTCACCGATCTGGGCGTTCTTAGTCTCCACGAAGCCGCCGATCTTGCCGCGCTCGCCGAGCACGGTCCCCGGCCGGACGTAGCTGAACGGCCCCACGCTTGCCTCCGCGCCGATGACGGCACCGATGACCTCGCTGCGTCGGACCTCGGCGCGTTCGTGGACCTGGGTGTCGGTCAGCGTCGTGTCCGGCCCGATCACCGCCCCGGTCGCCACCGTCGTACTGCCGTGCAGGTGGGTGTTCGGCTTGATCGTGACGTCGGAGGCGAGCTGCACGTCGACATCGACCCACGTGGTGCGCGGGTCCAGCACCGCGACGCCGTTGCGCATGTGCTCGGTGACGATCCGGTCGCGCAGGACCCGGGCGAGATCGGCGAGCTGGACCCGGTCGTTGATGCCGCGGGTCTCGTCGGCGTCCTGGGCCACGGTCGCGGCCACTGTCAGGCCCGCGTCCTTGTGGAGCGCGACGACGTCGGTGAGGTACTGCTCGCCCTGGGCGTTGTCGGTCGTCAGCCGCTCGAGCGCCGAGCGCAGGTGCCCGGCGGCGAAGGCGTAGACGCTGGTGGCGATCTCGCGGATCTCGAGCGTGGCGGGGTCCGCATCCTTGTGCTCGACGATCCGCGTCACGGTGCCCCCGCTGCGGACCACGCGGCCGTAGCCCGTCGGGTCGTCGACGACTGCCGTCAACAGCGTGGTCGCCGCTGACTGCGCCTCGTGGCTCGCCACCAGCAGCTGCAGCGTCTCCGGCGTGAGCAGCGGGGCGTCACCGGGTACGACGACCACGGTGCCGGCGACGTCAGGGATCGTGTCCAGGGCGACGCGAACCGCATGCCCGGTGCCGTCCTGGCTTTCCTGGACGACGGCCTTCGCCTTGCCCGTGAGGGTCGCTGTCACCTGGTCGCGGCCGTGGCCGACCACGACCAGCAGGTGCTCCGGATCGAGGCTCTCGGCGGTGTGCAGGATGTGGCCGAGCATGGTGCGGCCCGCGAGCGTGTGCAGGACCTTCGGGGTGGCGCTCCGCATCCGGGTGCCCTCGCCCGCGGCTAGGACGATCACGGCGACAGGTCGTGCGGACGGCACGCAGTCTCCCTGCTGGCGCGGGCGGACAAGTGGACCGGGGAAGCGCCGGAGACCCCGGCGGGGCCGAGTCTACCGGTGCCCGGCGACGTTGCTCCCGAGCGAGGAGTCGAACCTCGATCACCTGAACCAAAATCAGGGGCCTGTGCCACATAGACGACTCGGGATGGGGGTCTCATCATGCACCGGCCGCGGACCCGCCGGCGAGGGCGTTGGCCACCAGACCACGCCACAGCCCTTCGATCTCGCGATAGAGCAGGCGGCTCTGTAGGACAGCCACGACGAGACAACCGTGATAGCTGTGACCAACGTTCTTGCGGACCGTCTTCGGGTTGTGCCTTTTGATGGACGGCTTCCCGAGTTGCTCGACCGTGCAGCCAACAACGTCTGCCCAGAAGCGCCCGGCTTCCTGAAGGTCGGCGGTCTCGTGAATGCTGACGTAGAAGCGCATCCGCTCGCGTTCCACTCCGCGACGTCGCAGCCATTCGCACCACAGCCTGATGACGTCGGCGTCGCTGTTGATGAAAACGAGGCGTTCAGTGCGGTTCCAGGGCTTCCTTTTGGTGCCCTCACACCAGTAGGCGACTGCTGCGAGCAGATCGAGGACCTCGTCGGAGATGGGCGGCACGACCGCGGAGACCGCGTCGATGTACACCGTTCGCTGCGCGTCGTCGGCTGCCCTGCGCTTCTCCCAGGCCAACCGACCCATCGCCTTGGCTTCTTCCGATGGCCGCCCGTGCACGGCACGCGGTGGCACCGGCAGGTCAGCAGTCCAGCGGTGAGCCTGAACCGTTGACACGCTCAGCTCGTCTGCGATCTCGCGCAGCAGCCAGCCCGCGTTGCGCAGGATTCGAGCTACGCCCCCCCGGTCGGACGGCTTCGCGACCAGCACCCCGCGCGGGTTCTTGATCACCACGCGTTGGTCCTCCGTCGGGTGCGGGAGGCCGCGCAGCCAAAGGCTGAGGGAGCTCTTGCTCACCGCGAGCTCGCTGGCTATCTCGTCGTAGGTCCGCCCTTTCTCCCTCAGCAGCTCGGCCGCCTCCCGGGTCGCGTCGCGAGCGTTGGGTCGGGTCAACGAGCTGGCCACTGGCACGTCCCGCAACAGCTCGGCCACGAGGCTCGGGCTGGCGCCGAGCTCCTTCGCGATGCGCTTCGCGCCGATGCCGGCCATGCGCAGCGCAGTGGCCTGCTCCTTCAGCTCCGCGAGCTCTTCCACCGTACGCCTCATCGGGCGCTCCCCTCGTCGAGGAACAACCGATCAGCCACGACCGACAGGACAACGTGACTGTCCACATCACCCGGCATGAGGGTGAACCTGTGGGGAACACCTGCCGAAGACCTATCTGGCTACGCCCTCGTAAGTTACGCTTGCGTAGCCACCGGAACCAGCTGCTAAGGCGACAGGACCCTGAATGACCGAGACGCTCACCGACACCCTGACTGCACCTGTCACGACGATCGACTACGTGTCGGACGAGTCGCGCCCGCTGCAGCAGCTGCCCTCGACGGAGCTCCAGGCGCGGTGGGAGCAGATCGCCCTCGGCATCTTCGTCTTCGTCCCGCTGCTGGGCGTGTTCGCGGCGGGCTTCGTGCTCTGGGGCCACGGGCTGAGCTGGACCGACGTGATCATCGGCGTGGTCTTCTACGTCGTGGCGATGCACGGGATCACGGTCGGCTTTCACCGGTACTTCACGCACGGCTCGTTCAAGGCCAACCGCTGGCTGCGGATCGGGCTCGCCGTCGCAGGAAGCCTCGCGATCCAGGGGCCGGTGACCCGATGGGTCGCCGACCACCGGCGGCACCACGCGTACAGCGACGAGGAGGGCGACCCGCACTCCCCCTGGCGCTACGGCGGTGGCGTGAAGGGCCTGACCAAGGGCCTGCTGCACGCGCACGTGCTGTGGCTGTTCGACACCGAGCAGACCGACCAGAAGCGCTTCAGCCCGGACCTGCTCGCCGATGAGGACATCGTCAAGGTCGGCCGGCTGTTCCCGGTCCTGGTCGCCACCTCGCTGTTGCTGCCGGCGCTGCTCGGGGGGCTCATCACGATGAGCTTCACCGGCGCGCTGAGCGCGTTCTTCTGGGCGAGCATCGTCCGGGTCGGGCTGCTGCACCACGTGACCTGGTCCATCAACTCGATCTGCCACACCTGGGGCGAGCGGCCGTTCCTCACCAAGGACCGCGCCGTCAACGTGTGGTGGCTGGCCGTCGCCTCCGGCGGCGAGAGCTGGCACAACCTGCACCACGCCGACCCCACCTGCGCACGGCACGGCGTCGACAAGGGGCAGTTCGACAGCAGCGCCCGCCTGATCCAGCTGTTCGAGAAGCTCGGCTGGGCACACGACGTGCGCTGGCCGAAGCCGGAGCGCCTCGCCGCGCGCCGGGCCTAGCCTGCGAGCGTGACCGAGGATGAAAGACGTGCCCGGGTCCGGATGACGGGCAAGTAGCGGCGGGAGCAGCTCCTTGACGTAGGACGCTCGCTCTTCGCAGAACGCGGGTACGACGGCACGGCCGTCGAGGAGATCGCCAGCCGCGCAGGTGTCAGCAAGCCCGTCGTCTACGAGCACTTCGGCGGCAAGGAGGGCCTGTACGCCGTGGTCGTCGACCGCGAGGTCGAGCAGCTGCTGGGGATGTTCGGCGACGCGCTGTCCGGTGAGTCGCCGCGGGAGCTTCTCGAGCAGGCCTGCCTCGTGCTGCTGACCTACGTCGAGGAGCACGGCGACGGCTTCCGGATCCTCGTGCGCGAGTCGCCGGTCGGCATGGAGCGCAGCGGCGGCTTCGCCACGATCATGAGCGACGTGGCGAGCCAGGTGGAGTACATCCTCGTCCAGCAGTTCAAGGCCCGTGGCTTCGAGAGCAAGCTGGCCCCGCTGTACTCGCAGGCACTGGTCGGGATGGTGGCGCTCACCGGCCAGTGGTGGCAGGACCACCGCAAGCCGAAGCGCGAGGAGGTCGCCGCGCACCTGGTGAACCTCGCCTGGAACGGCCTCAAGGGCCTCGAGGCCAAGCCCGTCCTGACCTCCACGCGCCGTAAGGGCTAGCCCCGGCCCGGTCGGGTACCACCCTTGCATGACCGTCCTGATCGGCACCTCGGGCTGGCAGTACGCCGACTGGAAGCCGCTGGTCTACCCCGACCTGCCTCAGCGGCTCTGGCTCGAGCGGCACGCGCAGCTGTTCGCGACCGTCGAGGTCAACAACGCCTTCTACCGGCTGCCCAAGCGCGAGACCTTCGAGGGCTGGGCGCAGCGCACCCCTGACGACTACGTGGTCACGGTGAAGGCCAGCCGCTTCCTCTCCCACATCAAGCGGCTGCGCGACCCGCAGGAGCCGGTGGCCAGGCTGATGGACCGGGTCACCGGGCTCGGGAGCAAGCTCGGCGCCGTGCTGCTGCAGCTGCCACCGACGCTTCAGCGTGACGTGACGCTGCTCGACGAGTGCCTCGCGTGCTTCCCCGCCGGCACTCGGGTTGCTGTCGAGCCGCGGCACGACAGCTGGTGGGACCCAGGCACCCGCGAAGTGCTCGAGCGCCGGGGCGCCGCCCTGGTGTGGGCGGACTCGTACGGCAAGGCCGTCACCCCGCTGTGGCGCACCACAGACTGGGGCTACCTGCGGCTGCACCACGGGCCGGGCGACGGCTGGGACTACGGGTACGCCGGGGTGCGGCCGTGGGCCGAGCGGCTCGTCGAGACGTGGGCGGAGGACGAGGTCGTGTACGCCTACACCAACAACGACCCGACGGGCGCTGCTCTGCGCGACGCGGAGCACCTGGCGGTCGCGATGCACCGGAGAGGTCGCACCACGACCCGGGTCGACCTGCCCCCGAGCGGGGTGCCTTCACCTGTTCACACCTCGTGCCCCGGCCCGGACCCTGATCACGCTCAGGACGAGGTCGCTCTCCGGTCTCGCGCGTGAAAAGGCGAAGGCACCCTCGCGGAAGCGGCTAGAGCTCTTCGGACAGCAGCAGCCAGGCCTCTTCGACGGACCCCTTCTCGGCCCGCACGGCGTGCAGCTCACGGTCCAGCCGCAGGACGGCCTCGTGGTCGGCGGCCTGCGCCGCCATCGCTGCGTGCAGCTCGGACTCGCGCTTGTCCAGGGTGACCAGCTGACGCTCGAGGCGCTGCAGCTCCTTCTTCGCCAGCCGGGTGTCGCCCTTCGGCTTCTCGCCGACCGGGGCAGTCGCCGTGCCGCGCCGAACCCGCTTCGCGAGGTACTCCTCGACGCCACCGGGCAGCGCCTTCACGGTGCCGTCGCCCATCAGGGAGACCGTCGTCGAGCAGACCCGCTCGAGGAAGTAACGGTCGTGGCTGACGACCAGAAGCGTGCCGGGCCAGCCGTCGAGCACGTCCTCCAACGCTTGCAGCGTGTCGATGTCGAGGTCGTTGGTGGGCTCGTCCAGCAGCAGCACGTTCGGCTCGCCCATGAGCAACCGGAGCAGCTGAAGCCGTCGGCGCTCGCCACCGGAGAGATCGCCGACGCGGGTCCACTGGGCGTTACCGGTGAAGCCGAACCGGTCGCACAGGGAGGACGCACCGACCGGCTTGCCGCCGAGGTCGACCTGCTTCGCCACGGCCTCGACGGCTTCGAGCACGCGCAGCATCGGGTCGAGCTCCGCGACCTCCTGCGAGAGGTACGCCGGCTTCACCGTCTGCCCGACCTTGACGGTGCCGGAGGCCGGCATCGCTTGTCCCACAAGGATCTTCAGCAGCGTCGACTTGCCGGCACCGTTGACGCCGATGATGCCGATCCGGTCACCCGGGCCCACGTGCCACGTCACGTGATCGAACAGCACCCGGTCGCCGAAGGACAGCGCGAGGTCCTCGACGTCGTACACCTGCTTGCCGAGCCGCGCCGTCGCGAACCGCTGCAGGGCGATGTCGTCGCGCGGCGGCGGCTCGTCGGCGATGAGGGCGTTCGCCGCGTCGATGCGGAACTTGGGCTTGCTCGTACGCGCGGGCGGCCCTCGGCGCAGCCACGCGAGCTCCTTGCGCGCGAGCTGGACGCGCTTCTGCTCGGACACCGCTGCGATCCGGTCGCGCTCAGCGCGGGCGAGGACGTAGGCCGAGTACCCACCCTCGTAGGCGTCGACCTTGCCGTCGTGCACTTCCCAGGTGGTGTCGTTGACCTCGTCGAGGAACCACCGGTCGTGCGTCACGACGAGGTGCGCACCGCGGCGCTGCTTGAGCCAGGCAGCCAGCCAGGCGACGCCCTCGACATCGAGGTGGTTGGTCGGCTCGTCGAGGACGAGCAGGTCGTGCTCGCCGATCAGCAGCGCCGCCAGGGCGACTCGTCGCCGCTCGCCACCGGACATGGTCCCGACCACCGCGTCGAGACCGACCTCGTGCATGCCGAGCCCGTCGAGCACCTCACGGACGCGGGCGTCGCCGGCCCAGGTGTGCTCCGCCGTGTCACCCAGGATCGCCTGGTGCGCGGTGAGCCGCTCGTCGACGCGGACGTCCTGGGTCAGCACACCTGCCTGCAGGCCGCCGACGTGGGTGACCCTTCCGGAGTGCGCCGCTTCGACCTTCAGCAGGGTCTTCAGCAGGGTCGTCTTGCCGCCCCCGTTGCGGCCGACCACGCCGATGCGGTCGGTGTCGGAGACGCCGAGCGAGACGCCGTCGAGCAGCAGCTTGGTGCCGTGCGCGACGGTGACGTCCTCGAGGTTGATGAGGTTGGCCACTAGAGCGTCCTGATGACCCTTGCCCCGGGCACTGGCCCGTCCGCCACCCGGACCGACCGGCAGACGCCATGACCGGCGAGCGCCGCGGCGAGCGCGGTCGCGTGCGCGTCGTCCCTGCCGAGGAACGCCACAGTGGGACCGCTGCCGCTGACGATGCCACCGAGCGCGCCCAGGTCGCCACCGGCCTCGAGCAGCTTGCTGAGCTCCGGCTTGAGCGCGACTGCCGCCGGCTGCAGGTCGTTCGACAACGCCCGGCCGAGCTTCTCGGCCGACCCGTGCCGCAGCGCGGCAAGCACCTCTGCGGCGTCGCTGACGACGGTCACCGGACCCTCGACCCTGAGCTGGTCGAGCTTGGCGTAGACCGCGGGCGTCGACAGCCCACCGTCAGCCAAGGCGAGCACCCAGGAGTAGGAGCCGGCTCCCAGGACGGGCGTCAGCCGCTCACCACGACCGGTGCCCAGCGCCGTACCGCCGTGCAGGCTGAACGGGACGTCGCTGCCGATACCTGCTGCGATCTCGGTGAGCTCTTCGCGGCCGAGGCCGAGGCCCCAGAGCACATCGCAGCCCACGAGCGCCGCCGCGGCATCGGCAGAGCCCCCCGCGCAACCGCCCGCCACCGGGATGCCCTTGCGCAGGTGCAGCGCGATGTCGGGGGTGTTGCCCGTGGCCTCGGCGAGCGCGAGCACAGCCTTGGCCGCGAGGTTGCTGCTGTCGTGCGGGACCCCGTACCCGCTGTCGCCCTCGACGGTGACGGTCAGTGCGTCGGACCGCGTGACCGTGACCTCGTCGAACAGGCCGATGGCGTGGAAGACCGTGGTCAGCTCGTGGTAGCCGTCCGCCCGCAGGGCGCCGACGCCGAGGTGCAGGTTCAGCTTTGCGGGCGCCCGGACGGTGACGGCGTCCACCGTGGGGCGTGAGGGCATCCGATCAGACTAGGCGCGCGAACTGCTCGACCGTCAGCGTCTCCCCGCGGGCGCTCGGATCGATGCCGGCTGCCCGCAGCCGGGCTTCAGCAGCCGCGGGCGACCCGGCCCAGCCGGCGAGCGCAGCGCGCAGCGTCTTGCGGCGCTGGGCGAAGGCGGCGTCGATGACGGCGAAGACGGCCGCGCGGTCTCCCGGCGGGGGTTCGCGACGGGTGAAGGCCACCAGCCCGCTGTCCACGTTCGGCGCCGGCCAGAAGACGTTGCGGCCGACGGCGCCCGCCTTGCTGACCTGCGCGTACCAGGCGGCCTTGACCGTCGGGACGCCGTAGGTCTTCGAGCCGGGCGGGGCGGCAAGCCGGTCGGCGACCTCTGCCTGCACCATCACGAGGCCCTTCTGCAGCGACGGCAGCTTCTCGAGCAGCCGCAGCAGCACCGGGACGGCCACGTTGTAGGGCAGGTTCGCCACGAAGGCGGTCGGGTCGGGACCGGGTACGGCGGACAGGGTGAGCGCATCCTGCTGGACGACCGCCAGCCGACCAGCCAGCTCGGGCAGCCGGTCGGCCACCGTCTGCGGGAGCCTCGCCGCCAGGACCGGATCGATCTCGACGGCGACGACGCGGCTCACCTCGGGCAGCAACCCGAGGGTCAGCGAGCCCAGACCGGGCCCCACC
>JBHEMB010000283.1:0-4375 GCA_046262855.1 Mycobacteriales bacterium
GCCTCGTCGACCTCCTCGCCTCGTCGCGCGGCCTGGGCGCGACGCACGATCGACATGACGCCGGCGATCTGCTGCGGCCCCATGACCGCGATCTTCGCTGTCGGCCAGAGGAAGACGAAACGGGTCCCGAAGCCGCGACCCCCCATGCCGTAGTTGCCTGCGCCGTAGGAGGATCCCAGGATGATCGTGATGTGCGGCACCGCGCTGTTGGACAGCGCGTTGATCATCTGGCTGCCCCACTTGACCATGCCGGCCTGCTCGTAGTCCTTGCCGACCATGTAGCCGGTGATGTTCTGCAGGAACACCAGCGGGGTCGAGGTCTTGTTGCAGAGCTGGATGAACTGCGAGGCCTTCTGCGACGACTCGGGGAACAACGGGCCGTTGTTGCCGAGGATGCCCACGGGGTAGCCGTGGATGTCGGCCCAGCCGCAGATCAGCGTGGTGCCGTAGCGGGCCTTGAACTCCTCGAACCGGCTGCCGTCCGTGACCCGGCCGATGACCTCGCGTACGTCCAGAGGCTGGCGGAGGTCCTGCGACATCAGGCCGAGGAGGTCCTCCGTCTCCAAAACGGGTGGGTCGGCGGGACCCGTCGGGCCGGGCCCCTCCTTGCGCCAGTGCAGGTGCCGCACGATGTCGCGCGCCTGCCGGATCGCGTCGAGCTCGTCCTCGGCGAGGTAGTCGGCGAGACCGCTGACCGACGCGTGCATCTCGGCGCCGCCGAGCTCCTCGTCGGTGGACTCCTCACCGGTCGCCACCTTGACCAGCGGCGGGCCGCCGAGGAAGACCTTGGCCTGCTCCTTCACGAGGATCGTGTACTCGGACAGGCCTGGCATGTAGGCACCGCCGGCGGTCGAGCTGCCGAAGACGATGGCGATCGTCGGGATGCCGAGCCCAGACAGGACGGTGGTCTCGTAGAAGAACCCACCGGTACCGGCGAAGTGCTGCGTCGAGCTCTTGAGGATCTCCTCGATGTCGGTGCCGCGCGGGCGAAGGTCGCCACCCGCGGACTCGATGAGCTGCACGTAGGGCAGCCGGTTCTGCTTCGCGATCTGCAGCGCTCGGTCGATCTTCGGGATGCTCGTCATCGTCAGCGCACCGCCGAGCACGGTCGGGTCGTGGCCGAACACGACGCACTCGGTCCCGTGGATGGTGCCGATGCCGACGAGGGCGCCACCGCCGACGGGATAGTCGGTGTAGTAGCCCGCGAGGGCACCGATCTCGAGGAACGGCGTGTCCGGGTCGATGAGCATCGCGACGCGCTCACGAAGCGTGAGCTTGCCTGCGGCCTTGTGCCGGGCGACGGCCTTCTCCGTCCCGCCCTGGCCGGCGAGCTGCAGCTGCTCGTCGAGCTGCTCGAGCAGCACCTGCATGTCGGCGCGGTTCCTGAGGAACGCCTCGTCGTTGCGGTCGACTGCCGTGCCCAGGACGGTCATGACGCCGCCAACGGCGCGCGGCCGGTGCCGGCAGGGCCGGCGTAGGCCTGGGCGATCGACGCCCACTCGTTCGCCGTCTCCCCCTCGACCTGCAGCGACAGGTCGTCGAGGTGCCGGCGCTGCGTCACCAGCAGCGCGAAGTCCAGTGCCGTGCCGGTGATGCGGTCCACCGCGTCCGCCGGCCCCCACTCCCCCGCGCCGGGGCCGGTGAGCTCGACCCGCACGGGTGTCTCCGGGTTGTCGATGCCGTGGACGAGGTAGGCGTACGGCCGGGCCTGCACGCCGATGTGGCAGACGTGGCGGAGGCGGTCACTGGTCACGGGCTCGAGCCCCAGCGCGTCGGAGACGTCCTGCCCGTGCGCCCAGGTCTCCATCAGCCGGGCACTGGTGAAGCTGGCCAGGCTCATCGGCGGTCCGTACCACGGCACCCTGGTCGTCGGGTCGGCCTTGTCGATCGCGGTGAGCAGCGCGGCCCGTCCCCGTCGCCAGTCCTCCAGCAGATCACCACCGCTGTTCGCCCGGCCGAAAGCGACATCTGCGCCTTCCTTCATCCCGCCGCCGAGCAGCGCGTCCAGGTGCTTCGCGAAGGCGGGCGGGTCGGTGAGGGCCAGCACCGCCGTACCGTCGAAGTAGTGGAGGTGGCTGACGCAGTCGGCGATGTCCCAGCCCTCGGCGGGAGTCGGCCTGCGCCACAGCTCCTCCGTCAGGCCCGCGACCCGCGCGTCCAGGGCGGCATGCTCGGCTTCGAGATCGCGCAGCAGTGTGCTGAGGTCAGGTCTCATGCGGCACATCCTGCACGAAGCCCGCTGCAGGGCTACTCCCCAGTAGCCGCATGGCGGCGCCGCATGCGCCCGTTCGGCGGTACACCGATCCACAGACCTGGTCGAACCATCACGTATGCGGCAAAGGCCCAGTCGCGGCGCGCACATGGGGGTGTGCGCGCTCCTCGCCGTGCTCGCAGCCGCGCTCGCGGTGTCGGTCGACACCGCCGAGGCCGCTCCGGGGAACGGCCGGCCCAGCCCGAAGCCCTCCCTCGGAGGCCATGGCCGCGGTCATGCCAGCCCGACCCCCTCTCCGACGCCTACAGCTGCGGCCACCTCCCCGGGCACGCGTACGCCGAAGGCCTCGCCCGTGAAGACGGCGGCACCCACCTCGCAGCGTTCGGCCAGGCCCGCACCCGTTGTCGTCCCACGCCGGCTCCCGCCTGCAGCCACGCCGCGGGCCACGGCACGGCCAGTCCGTCCGAAGCCCTCAGGGGCTGCCACGCAGCCCGGGCCGAAGAAGGACCGTGATGGCCTCGGCACGGTGGCGCACTCGCTGACGCAAGCCGCGACGACGAGCCCGCAGCTTCCGCTGGGGCTGCTTGCGACGGTCGTGATCTTCCTCCTCGTGCAGAACAGGATCGACCGCCGCGACCCCAAGCTGATCGTCACCGACGCAACGTCATCCAGGGAGCTCGAGTTCCGGGCTGCGCCACGTGTCAAGCCGCGGCCGGCGCGTCGCCGGAGCGTCCCCGTGGCGATCAGCCCAGCGCCTGGGCCGATCAGCGCGACGGATGTGGCCATCCGCCAGGTCCCGCCTGACGTCTGAGCAAGGACGGCTTACCCGGCGAGCGCACGGGGCCGGCGAGCCGCAACGGCGCTCAGGTGAGCAGGTGAGAGCTCACGCCGTCCCGGTGTACCTGAAGATGTACAGGCCGAAGTCGCGGTCGCTGGCTGCGACGTACTCCTTCCCGTCCGATCCCGTGAAGACCTGGACGCCCCAGAAGTTGTTGCCGCCCACGTCGATGTAGTGGCCGACCTCCAGCAGCTTCTGGTCCGCCGTGATCTTCGTGACGCGGAAGCCACCGGCGTAGTAGGAGTAGTAGGCAAGATCCGGACGCCTCAACGACGTCGCGACCTCGTGCACCGACAGGTCGCCGTACCCGTCGGCGAACGCCGGGTCGTGCGCTTCGGGGATCGCGTAGGTGTCCAGCTCGGTGAGCTTCCCGTTGTTGTTACTGAACAGGTGGACGTACCCCCAGCCGTCGAAGTACGACGAGAAGCGGAGGGTGTCCCCGTGCGCGCCGACGGCGAGGGGCGCCTGCTGTGCTCCGGCGGGCAGCGCCAGGCAGGCAGCGTCGTTGTACTGGCTCTCGACCCCGAAGATCGCGAAGCCCTGCTCGCGCGGTGCCACACCGAAGGTCGGGATGTCGCCCGCCACGGTCATGAGGGACGGCTGGTTGCAGGCGTCCGAGCCGACCCGGTTGAAGACCAGCACCGCGTCATACCCACCCGCGTTGATGACGCTGGTGACCTTCTCGGTGAACAGGCAGACGCCGCGCTCCACCACGGCGATGTCCACGACGTCAGGATCGCCAGGTGGGACGGCAGGGCCGCCGGGGCAGGCCAGGCCGACGAACACGGACCCGCCCTCGATCGTCTGACCAGGCTCCAGCTTCGTGGTGTCACTGCCTTGACCAGCTGCGATGCGGCTGTTGTCGGTGACGTTCAGCCCCTGCAGTGAGAACGGACCGAAGTCCTCGTCTGCCGCGATGATCCGGCTGCTGTCGAGGGTGAACTCCGCCTCGTGCCCATTGCCCTCCGGGGGCACGGTGAAGCCGCTCTCCGCCGCTTCCGGGTCCGGGTCGGTGAAGTCGCTGTCACCGAGGTACGTCGGATGCAGCGGGTCGGTCATGTCGACCTTGACGTACCCGGCATCCCAGTAGGACAGCAGCATGATCTGCCGGCCGTTGATCGGCTTCACGACCACGTCGTGGAAGAAGATCTCCACGAGGTTCGCCGGTGCTGCCTGGACGATCTGCGGGAACATCTTGTCGAGGTCGTACTCCGCGATCAGCTTGGCCTTCTTCGGGTCGGTGATGTCCATGATGTCGACGTCGGTGTCTTCTTCGTTGTCGACGATCACGGCGTAGGCCTTGTCGCCGGCATCCCACGCGAAGA
>JBHEMB010000284.1:0-3485 GCA_046262855.1 Mycobacteriales bacterium
ACTTCATGGCGCTCGCCTGGGACTTCACGCACAGCATCGGGCGGGAGGAGCTGGTCCCGCGCGTGCTCGAGCTCGTCAAGGAGGCAGAGGCCACCGGTTTCACGATCAACGGCGCGGTGCCGCCCGCGTTCTCCGGCGAAACCATCACGGCGTTCTTCGACTTCACTTCGCGCGACAGGATCGACCGCGGTTACGTCCTGCTCGTGGAGCGGGACGGGCGCTTCGTGGCGTCGATGGTGCAGACCCAGGTCATGAGCCTGCAGGACCACCCCGAGCGCACTCGGCACAACCGTCCGGAGGGCAAGGTCTACGGCGTCGTGCCGAACCGCAGCCGATGGACGAGCGACCGACAGAAGCAGGCGGCGTTCGAGGACAACGACCCCGCGGTCCTCATCCTCGGGGCCGGTCACAACGGCCTGTCCATCGCCGCGCGCCTCGGCGCCCTCGACGTGCCGACACTCGTCATCGAGAAGGAAGCTCGCGTCGGCGACACCTGGCGCAAGCGGTACGCGTCACTCGCGCTGCACAGCACGGTCTGGGGCGACCACCTGCCCTATCTGCCGCTGCCGCCGACGTGGACCTCGCACACTCCCAAGGACAAGTGGGCGGACTTCCTCGAGTCGTACGCGACACTGCTCGACCTCAACGTCTGGACGAGCAGCACCTTCCTCAACGCGCACTACGACGAGGACGCCGAGGTCTGGACCGTCCGGGTGCAGGGGGGCGACGGCACGATCCGTGAGCTGCACCCGCGCCACTTCGTCGTGGCCGGCGGTCTGTTCGGCTCACCGAAGATCCCGCAGATCCCGGGCCTGGACACCTTCAAGGGCCTGGCCGTGCACTCTGACTCCTTCCAGAGCGCCACGGACTACGCGGGCAAGACTGCGCTGGTGATCGGCGCCGGTGTGAGCGGCCACGAGCTGGCGCACGACCTGTACGAGCAGGGCGCGGACGTCACGATGCTGCAGCGGAGCTCGACCTACGTGGTCAGCTTCGAGGCCTACCACAAGCTCTGGAACTCGCTGTTCACCGAAGACGCCACTCTGCCGCCGGAGTACCTGGACCAGATGGCGTACGCCGTGCCGTTCGAGGGTCCCGGCGACGAGATCCAGAAGCGGCTCGTGGCGCTCGGCCGCGAGCACGACAAGGAGCTGCTCGACCGGCTCGAAGCCCGTGGCTTCAAGCTGAACTGGGGTCCGAACGGCACCGGCATCATCGGCGCCCATATGTCCGGAGTGGACAGCTACCAGATCGACATCGGCGCGTCCGGGCTGATTGCCGATGGGTCGATCCGCCTCAAGCAGGGCGTGGAGGTGACAGAGATCGTCAACGGGGACACCGTCGTGTTCAGCGACGGGTCCGACCTCCGGGTCGACCTCATCGTGTTCGCCACCGGCTACCACCAGTTCTGGGGCCACGTCGGCCCAGCCCTGGGTGCGGCGGCGGCCAAGATCGACAAGGCGTACGGCCGGGCCGCGGACGGCGAGTACGCGAACACCTGGCGTCGCTCGGCGCAGCCGGGCCTCTGGTTCGCCACCGGGTTCATCCGGATCGCGAGGTTCTACTCCTCGTTCACGGCCATGCTCATCAAGGCGATCGAGGCCGGCATCGAGCCGATCGACCCGAGCAGACCGGCTCGCAACGACGACGCCCGCTGATGCCTGCTGTCGACCTGACCCGGCGCATCGAGCCGGGCACCCTCGCCCAGCTGGACCGGCTGGCGCGCTGGGACCTGACGAGCATCGACACCATCCGGAGCTCCTACGCCGCGGTCGCCGCCGCGCCTGCGCCCGCCGACCCGCGGGTCCTGCGCACCGACGAGGTCATCGGCGGCGTGCCGGTGCGCTGGTATCGGCCCGTTGAGTCGCACGGCGCGCTGCCCTGCCTGGTCTGGTTGCACGGCGGTGCCTTCATCATGGGCACGCTGGACGAGAACGACGGCCGACTCGACCGGATGGTGGTCGAGCTGGGGTGTGCGGTCGTCTCGGTCGACTGGCGGTTGGCACCGGAGCACCCGTACCCGGCCGGGCTCGATGATGCCGAAGCCGTGTGGCGGCAGATCAGTGCCGACCCCGCTGCCTTCGGGGTCGACGGGGACCGGCTGGTGGTGGGCGGGGCGAGCGCCGGCGCCGGACTCGCGGCGGGACTGTGCCTGCGGCTGCGGGACACGGGGGTTCAGCAGCCGGCCCTGCAGCTGCTCGTCTACCCGATGCTGGACGATCGCGAGCTGACCCCGTCGATCCGCGCCATCGACGACCCCGGCCACTGGGGCCTGTGGCACCTGGCGGCCAACCGGATGGTGTGGGCGGCCTACCTCGGTCCACTCTCAGGCGGCGACGTCCCGGCGACGGCAGCCCCCGCCCGTGCCGGGGACGTACGCGGCCTGCCGCCAGCGTTCTTCGCCATCGGCGACGTGGACGGCTTCCTCGACGAGAACCTCGCCTATGCCAGCAAGCTCTCGAGCGCAGCCGTGCCCGTGGAGCTGCACGTGTACCCCGGCGTCATCCACGGCGGGTTCGGTGCAGTCCCGACCACGCCGCGCACCGTCCAGCTCCTCCGCGACGTCTACGCGGCGCTCGCCGCGGTGTTCCAGCCATGACGGAGGTCGTGGACGTCGCCGTGGTGGGGGCCGGCCCCGCGGGCCTGATGACGGCCAACCTGCTCGGGCTCTACGGCTTGCGGGTCTGCGTCCTCGAAGCGGGTGCAGAGCTGATCGACTACCCACGCGGCGTCGGCATGGACGACGAGACGCTGCGGACCTTCCAGGCGGCGGGTCTCGTGGACGCCGTGCTGCCACACACCATCCCGCACCAGCTGCTGGTGTTCGTCGACCACAAGCAGCGCGATCTCGCGCGGCTCGCACCGCCGACTGCGGAGTTCGGCTGGCCCCGGCGCAACGGGTTCGTCCAGCCGCTCGCCGACCGGGTGCTCTTCGAAGGTCTCCAGCGCTTCGCCTCCGTCGACGTCCGGTTCGCCTCGCGGGTCACGGGGCTCGTGCAGGACGCCGACGGCGTCGACCTCACCATCTCGGGATCGAGGGGGCTGCGAGCGCGGTACGTGGTCGGCGCCGACGGCGGCAGCAGTGCCACCCGCAAGGCGCTGGGCCTCGCGTTCGAAGGGACCTCCGCCACCGCCGACTGGCTGGTGATCGACCTCCGCAACGATCCACTCGGGCGGCCGGGCGCCTACGTCTGCGCGGATCCCCGTCGTCCTTATGTGTCGATCAGCATCCCGCACGGGATCCGCCGGTTCGAGTTCATGCTCAAGCCAGGTGAGTCCGAAGCGGCCGTGACCGACGAGTTCGTCGCACAGCTGCTCGAGCCGCTCGTCCCGGCGACGGCCAAGGTCGACATCATCCGGCGGCGGGTCTATACCCACCACTCCCGGATGGCCGAGCGCTTCCGCTCCGGCCGGGTCCTGCTCGTCGGGGACGCGGCGCACGTGATGCCCGTCTGGCAGGGGCAGGGCTACAACAGCGGGATCCG
>JBHEMB010000285.1:0-3665 GCA_046262855.1 Mycobacteriales bacterium
CGCAGCGCGCGGATCTTGTCCTCCTCGCGCGCCTTCGTCTCGATGAACTCCTCGATGTCCGGGTGGTCGACGTCGAGCACGACCATCTTGGCCGCCCGCCGGGTGGCGCCTCCGGACTTGATGGTGCCGGCAGAGGCGTCCGCGCCGCGCATGAAGGAGACGGGCCCGCTCGCCGTACCGCCTGAGGAGAGCAGCTCCTTGGAGGAGCGGATGCGGGAGAGGTTGAGGCCGGCGCCGGAGCCGCCCTTGAAGATCATCCCCTCCTCGCGGTACCAGTTGAGGATCGAGTCCATGGTGTCGTCGACGGCGAGAATGAAGCACGCCGAGACCTGCTGAGGGGCAGTCGTACCGACGTTGAACCAGACAGGGCTGTTGAAGCTGACGACCTGGTGCAGAAGCATGTAGGTCAGCTCGTGCTCGAAGATCTCCGCGTCCTCGGGGGTCGCGAAGTAGTCGAACTCGACGCCGGCCTGCTTGTACTTGCCGACAACCCGGCCGATGAGCTGCTTGAGGCTCCACTCGCGGTTGTCGTGGCCGACGGCGCCGCGGAAATACTTGGTCGTGACGATGTTGGCCGCGTTGACGGACCAGAAGTCGGGGAACTCGACGCCGCGCTGCTCGAAGTTGACCGAGCCGTCGCGCCAGTTGGTCATGACGACGTCACGACGCTCCCACTCCACCTCGTCGTACGGGTGGGTGCCGGCCGTCGTGTAGACGCGCTCGAGCCGCAGCTTGGTCGCCTTGCGCGTGCGCTGCTGACCGATGGTCTCCGTCATGAATGTCCTCTTCCTTCGTGATGTTCAACGCGCACAGAGGCGCAATGCTTTCGGGGTGCCTTGTTGACGTGGACCGGTCAGCTGGCCGGGACGAGCAGGTGCTGGGGCGGGACCGGGTCGTGGGCCTCGTCACGTGATGCGCTTTTCAGGGCTCTGAGGGCGCCGATCTCGGCCTCGAAGTCGCTCAGACTGTCGAAGTCCCGGTAGACGCTGGCGAATCTCAGGTAGGCGACCTCGTCGAGGTCCTTGAGCGGGCCGAGGATGGCGAGGCCGACCTCGTGGGAGGGCACCTCGGCCTTGTCGCGGATGGCCTCCTCGACCTGCTGGGCGAGCAGTGCCAGCTGGTCCTCGTCGACCGGGCGGCCCTGGCAGGCCTTCCGGACGCCCGCGACCACCTTGGCCCGGCTGAAGGGCTCCGTGACGCCGCACCGCTTCACGACGGAGAGGCTGGACTTCTCTTCGGTGCTGAAGCGCTTTCCGCACTCCGGGCAGGAGCGCCGCCGGCGGATCGCGTCGCCCTCGTTGGCGTCCCGGCTGTCCACCACGCGGGTGTCCGCGTGACGGCAGAACGGGCAGCGCATCGGGCTTGCTCCTCCACAGGCTGTGGGCGAAGTTCTGCACAGCATGTGGAGAACTACACCGATGTAAGTACTAGATGTTGTGTCCGTGAACCTAGGGATCGCCATCGGTCTGGTCAACGACGCCGCGCTCTGAATTTGCTCGGAATCAGCTGCTGAGCGTGGGACGAGGGCGAGGTGTCCGATTCCATCGGCGTGTCGTGATCTTGTGGTGCTCGTCACACCTCGTCGGCGTCCCGCGGGATGCCTGGCGATGGCCGCTTCCAGGGCTTCGAGACGTTCCCGCGGAATCGTGTTGTCCACACCCCGGAGCCTGCCTGGCAGGTCTGACAGTCCTCGATGAGGTTCCCGTCACTCCGGCTCAAGTGCCTGCCGCTGGGGACCGAGGAACAGCCGAAGGCCACCTGCCCAGCCTGCTGACCGAGGACTCCGATGACCCAGCCCAGTGCCGAGCCCCAACTCAGCCCAGATGGTCACTGGTGGTGGAATGGGACCGAGTGGGTGCCCGCCGCCCAGCAGCCGGTGGCCATTCCCGAGCAGCCGTTCTTCGCGCAGGCCGCCCCCAACGTGCTGCCCCAGTCAACGGGCCCCTCGCCGTCGAACGTGGTGCCGCAGACCTGGCCGGCCAAGCCGCAGGGATACGGGGCACCCCGTTACCCCAGCCCCTCGACCGGCACTGACGGGCTGGCCATCGCCAGCCTGGTGCTCGGCCTGCTCTGGATCGGCGGCGCCGGCAGCGTCGGTGCCATCGTGACCGGCCACCTGTCCAGGTCGAAGGCGAACCGGGAGGGTCGCCAGCCAAGCGGGATGGCGCTGGCGGGCCTGATCCTGGGCTACATCGGGGCCACCTTCTTGGTGGTCGGGGTGCTGGCGGCCATCGCGATCCCGGTGTTCCTCGACCAGCGGGTCAAGGGCACAGACGCGGCGGTCCGCGCCAACCTGCGGAGCGCGGCGATCGCGGAGGAGGCGTACGCGACCAGCCACGGCACCTACACCGGCGACCTCGCCGCGCTGCGTGCGACGGGGTTCGCGGAGACCGATGGCGTCGAGGTCGCCGTGCTCGACGTCGGCGCGCGGAGCTACTGCCTGGGCGGCCGCAAGCTCGGCCGGACCTACTACTACGACAGCACCACCGGCGGGCTCACCACCACCGCCTGCGCCTGACCCTCCCGACCGGCCACTCCCTCACCTGGCACGCCGCCAGGGTAGGGCGCCTCCAGCACGCGCTGGCCTCCTCGGGCACGTGAGCGTCGCCGCTCACGGGGTACGCGGATGAGGGGCGGCTGAGGAGGATCGGCGTGGCGCTGCATGAGTTGAGCGATGTCCTGATCGCCGACGGGCCGTTCGTGACCGTGCTCGTCGAGAGCGAGAGCGACGTCCCGAAGCCGGCCGACAAGTACGACCTCGTCTGGAAGGACGTGACCCGCCAGCTCATCGAGGAAGGCGTCGACGGAGCGACGGTCGACGCCGTCGCCGCGGCGAAGGGCGAGCACAGCGAGGGCCAAGCGCGGCTGGTCGTCGCGACGACCGACGACCACCAGGTCCGGCTCGCCATGAGCCTCCGGCATCCGCCGCGACAGCCGGTCGTCGAGGTGGCGCCGCTCCCCCACCTGATGCCGCTCATCGACGAGCTGAGCCAGCGGGTGCCACACATCCTCGTCAAGGCCGACCGGTCAGGTGCGAGCGTCGAGGTGTGGCGCGACCTCGGCGACAAGGCCAAGGCAGTGGAGGGCGACGTCGGCAGCGGCTGGGGACCGGACCCGCGAGGGCCGAGTCGCTGGCAGCACGACGACCACCAGAACCGGCTGCAGGCCAACTGGATCGGCGACATCGCCAACGACATCGCCAAGACGATCAGCCTGCTCGCCGCCGAGGTGGAGCCCGAGCTCGTCATCGGCGTCGGCGACGAGCGCGAGCTGCTGGCGGTCGAGCAGCACCTCCCCGGCGACCTGAAGCCCAAGTGGACGACGGTCGAGGGCGGCGCCGGTCAGGACGGCAGCGAGGACCTGGTCCGGCAGCGGGTCAGCGACGTGCTGCACCGGCACACCGCGAGCAAGGCGCTCCAGCAGCTGGAGGACTACGCCCAGAAGCGCGGCCAGCTCAAGCGCGCGGCCGACGGCGTGCCGGACGTCGTCCAGGCACTGCGCAAGGCCCAGGTCGAGACGCTGCTCGTCACGACAGCCGTCCATCAGGACAACGTGCTCTGGTTCGGTCCGGAGGCCAACCAGATCGGCATGACGCCGGAGGAGCTCGCAGACATCGGCGTGCCCATGCCGTCGTCCGGGCCGCTCGTCGACGTGCTGATCCGGGC
>JBHEMB010000286.1:0-3527 GCA_046262855.1 Mycobacteriales bacterium
GCACGTCGAGGAACTGCGCCTCGGGAGGATCGTCGGACCACAGGGCGAACACACCACCGGGGTTCAGGCGGTCGGCGAGGCGGTTCAGGCCGACAGGGGAGTAGAAGTCCGCGTGCGAGCCGTGCAGGACGTGGGTGGGGGTGTGGTCGATGTCGAGCAGGACTGCGTCACTCTGCGGCAGGTCACCGCTCGCGACCAGGGCGAAGAAGTCGCCGTGGGCAAGGCGGCAGCGCGGGTCGTCGGCCAGAGCGGGGCTGAGAGGGAGCAGCCGCTGCTCGTGCCAGCCGATGACGGCCTCGAGGGCCTCGATGACATGCAGTGAGCGGACCCGCGGGTCGGCGAGTGCGGTGCCGGCGGTGTAGCCGAGACCGAGACCACCGACCACGACGTCGAGGTCGTCGCGGTCCAGCGCCGCCAGCCCGAGCGTGGCCAGGGCCTTCTCGGCGACGGTGAACAGGCTCGACATGAGGTACTCCTCGCCGAGCTTCACCTCGTAGACGTCGACCTGGAGGGTGGGTTCGAGCCGCCGGCGCAAGCTGATCTCGCCGATCGGCGTCTCGCGCCAGTCCAGCTCCTCGAACCGCTTGCTCACTGGCGCAGTTTGTCAGTCAGAACAGGACGGCCCCGACGGTGCGAGCCTCGAGGTCGAGAAGCCAGCGCTTGGCGTGCAGGCCGCCGGCGTAGCCGACGAGCGTGCCGTCGGCCCCGATGACCCGGTGGCAGGGCGTGACGATCGCGTTGGGGTTGCAGCCGTTCGCGAGGCCGACCGCCCGGGAGGCGGTGCGCGGGTCCTCGCCGATGGCGACCGCGATGTCGCCGTAGGAGCGGGTGGTGCCGTAGGGCACGTCCCGGAGGGCGGCCCAGACGCGGAGCTGGAAGCTGCTGCCGCGCTCGTCGAGGGGGAGGTCGAAGTCGCGCAGCTCGCCGGCGAAGTAGGCGTGCAGCTGCTCGCGGGCGGCCGGCAGGCAGAACGCGCCGGCGTCGTAGCGCTCGTCGGTGCTCCAGGGGACCCCCTTGCTCTCCGGCAGGTGGGTCTGGACCAGGCCCGTCTCCGACGCGACCAGGAGCATCTCCCCGATCGGGGTCTGGACCGTGCAGCTCCGGAGTCCGGTGTCCACAGCTCCCCCTTGACGTCGCGCCCCCGAGGAGGTCTACTAGGAGGGTCGTTCGAACAGAAGTTCGACGATCCGAGGGCCCAGCTTTCTGGCGGAAGCGGACCCATCGGTGACGGTACCTCCGCCGTACGACAGGTGTCTCGATCTCCTGCCGTACGGCGGTGGCCCGGCCTCGCCGGAGCGTGGGGAAGCGCTTCAGCGGGGCCGGACCTGCCGTCAGCCGTCTTCCCCCGGCGAGCCCCGACGCTTGAGGAGGAAGACCCATGAGCCGCCGCTTCACCGAGCCCGCCGAGGTCCACACCCGTGTGGAGGCTTCCGGCCCGGTGCCCGACCAGTTCCTGTGGCGTGACCGGCTGTACGTCGTGCGCGAGGTGCTTGCCCGCTGGACGGAGTCCGGCTCGTGGTGGCGCGGGACCGCCATGGCCGCCGTTGTCACCGGGGAGGAGATCGCCGCCACCACGCTGACCGTGGACGACCGCAGCAGCCAGTGGTGGCGGGTGGAGGCCGACTCCGGCCGGCTGGCGGCGCTGTCGGCGGGGTGCGGCGTCTACGACCTGTGCTTCACGGAGTCGACGGCGCAGTGGTCGCTGAAGCGGGTGTGGGACTGATGCGCAACCCCGACCTGCTGCTGCGGCTCGCCCACGAGGGGCTGCGGGAGGCGGCGGCCACCACCTCGCCGGGGCAGCGGTACGCCCTTGCGCACCTTGCTGCGCTGCGCGCCGCGGCGGCGGTGCTGTCCTGCCGCGCCCACAGCCAGGAGCGGTCCCGGCCGACCAGCGCCTGGGTGCTGCTGGCCCGGGTCGCGCCCGAGCTCACCGAGTGGGCCCAGTTCTTCGCCGCGGGCGCGGAGAAGCGGGCGGTCGCCGAGGCCGGGATCGCCGGTGCGGTCACGCCGCGCGAGGCCGACGACCTGCTCCGCGACGCCGAGTCCTTCCTGCACGTGATCCAGACCACGCTGCTCTCCAAGGCGAGCTGAGAGCTGTGGACCCGTTCGTCCACCTGCACGTCGCGAGCGGGTACTCCCTCCTGCACGGCGCCTCCCACCCCAAGCAGCTCGTCGAGCGGGCGGCTGAGCACGGCATGGACACCCTCGCGCTGACCGACAGGGACGGCGCCTACGGGATCGTGAAGTTCGCGCAGGCCTGCGCGAGCTACGGGGTGCGGCCGGTCTTCGGCGTGGACCTCGCCATGATCGACGGAGAGTTGACGCACTCCAGAGGGGGTCAGAAGTGCGCAGACTCTCCGTGGATCAAGAAGAGGGGGTCGCCGGCTCGCGGCGGGTCCTTCCGCACAGAGCTGCCGCGGGTCACCTTCCTCGCCCGCGACGGCAAGGGCTGGGCGCAGCTGTGCCGGCTGATCAGCGCGACCCATCTGGCGGGGGAGCGCGGCACCCCGATCAGCAGCCTGGACCTGGTCGCCGAGCACGCGAGCAACGGCGGCCTCGCCGTCCTGCTCGGCCCGCAGTCGGAGCTGGGCAGAGCTCTCAAGCAGCGCCGCCCTGACAAGGCCGCCCACCACCTGCGGAAGTGGCGCGACGTCCTCGGCAGCGATGCCGTCGTCGTCGAGGTCGTGCACCACCGAGGTCCTGACGATGCGGCGCAGGCCGCCCGCTTCCTCGGGTTCGCGCACGAGCAGCGCGCCACGGCGGTGCTGTCCAACGTTGTCCGCTACGCCGACCGCTTCGATGCCCCCGCCGCCGACGTCCTCGACGCGTCCCGGCGGCTGGTGGCACTGGACGCCCGGCACGTCGACCGCGCCAACGCCGAGGCCGCGCTGCTGTCGGGCAAGGAGATGGCCGACGTAGCAAGCGAAGTGGCCCGCTACGCGGGTCTCACTGACGACGGGAAGGATCTGCTCGCCGAGACCCGCAAGCAGGCCGACCGGTGCGCGGTGGACCCACGACAAGACCTGGGCATCGGCGAGGTGCACTTCCCGGAGCTGGAGGTGGCGGGCGAGCCGAGCGCGCTGCTGCGCGAGCGCTGCGAGGCCGGCATCAACCGTCGGCAGCTGGCGCGAGACAGCACGACCCTGCGCCGCCTCGAAGACGAGCTGCAGGTCATCGAGGGGCTCGGCTACCCGTCGTACTTCCTCACCGTCGCCGATGTCGTCGACCTCATCAAGGACGCCGGTGTCCGGGTCGCCGCCCGCGGCTCCGGCGCGGGAAGCCTCGTCAACTACCTGCTGGGGATCAGCGACGTCGACCCGATCCGCTACGGGCTGCTCATGGAGCGGTTCCTCAGCCCGCTGCGCAACCAGCTGCCGGACATCGACATCGACGTCGAGTCCGCCCGGCGCACCGAGATCTACGAGCGGATCCTTGCCAGGTACGGCGGGGAGCGCTGCACCTGCGTCTCGATGATGGACACCTACCGGGCCCGGCACGGCATCCGGGACGTCGGCGCTGCCCTCGGC